>JAGFIY010000134.1 GCA_024103215.1 Melioribacteraceae bacterium
CTATCAGTTTTAGATTATCGATGCCTGTAAAAAATTGTGATGATAAATTTTCACGGAAGAATCTCCTTGAGAAAAAATACCAGGATAAAGTTTGAAAAAGAGCGATAGAAACTAAAATGGCTATTACTTTTTTATCCGAACTTTTTAGTTTGTCCCAAAACAGTTGAAGCTCCTTAACAAGCCATGTAAGCAATGCATTCTCACATAAAATTATTATTATTCTAAAATAAGAAAAGTTGCTGCCAATTAGGAACTGGAAAATTTATTTAACTGTAACTCTTAGCACATCCCTGGCAAAAGGAAGGAAATAATTGAATCAAAAAAAAAGCCGTACAAAATGTTGTACGGCTTTTGTCAACTGAGATAAAATTTCACTAATTTAAAGACATTTGGCGTTACTTCATCAAAATCATCTTGCAGCTTTCGGTAAAAGCTTGTACGGAAGCTGCCGAAGGATCACTGACCGTAAGCCGGTAAATATAAACTCCGGTTGAAAGACTGCTTGCATCGAACTTAACTTCGTATCTTCCTATGTTTTGGTGTTTGTTTACGAGTGTTGTTACTTCTCTCCCAAGTATGTCATAAACTTTAAGCGAAACTATCCCTTCTTTCGGAATCTCGTACTTTATTGTTGTAGCCGGGTTGAATGGGTTTGGGTAGTTTTGGGAAAGATGGTAGTCTTTTATTTCAAGAGAGCCTTGAAAATTTATAACTTTTGGACCTGTTGTTTTTGCAAATACCGAGTTATCGGCTTTAATAGTACTGAAACTGTAACCTCCATTAAGGTTATCATCAACCCTCAATCTTAACTTCACATCCCTCGTTCCAATGCCTTCCGAATTAATCTCGTATTGAATGTTTTCATAGTACTCAAAATCATCCTTCTTGAAAGTAATATTATCATACAGTCCCAGAACTTCATTCGTATTTACATCGAGAAGTTCAACTTTGAAGTTGATAAAATCATTTTCTCTTAACGATTCTGCAGTCCCCGCCGAATCCGTCAATCCGAAGTAAACACTATACGTCAAGGAACTTCCTTCGTTTAATTCAAAAGGCTGCGTTGAAACATATTTGTTCAATAATGATTTTGTGTCTATTATTAAACTATCCGGAAACTCTTCATATTGAATCTTGTTTCCGTCCAAGAATATATCACCCAAGGCAAAGAAATATTCAGTAGTGTCTTTATAAACAACACCGGATCTTCCTTCCGAAATTATTGAAGATGTAATCTTGTTCGGATGGCTGATATCCAGATCGGTAATTGAAAAATCATATGGGAGCGAACCTTGTGAATTTAATCCAAATGCGGTTATTCCATCCAATGCCGCCGAGTGATTTGCCGTTACTACCTTGCTGTTTATCGCATTATAACTTTGTGGAATTACAAGTAGGTTTTCCGCTATCTTGCTCGTATAAATTCCGTTTGTATATTCGTTCCATATAAGGATTACATTTCCGTCACGGCTGCTTGCCAGATGATGTGATACGACATCGTTGCCGTTTTGTACAAAATTACTCCAGCCGGAACTTAATTTTATTCTTGATATTGTTTTTTTAACAACGGCTGGCGGGTCTTCAATATCTATGTGACCGCCGAGACTTGTATTTGTACTGAACCAACTTACCGCCGGGTAATTATCTTTCATTGCTATCGAAGGATTTCTGTTGGTTGTAAACCCGGAACCGGAAGATATGTTCGAAACAGAACCTTGTGATATAGAGCTTGACGAATGAGTTAACGGGATATACTTTATAGTGCTTATTCCTTCTTGCCAAACAAGATGAAACGGTTCACCACTGGAAATATACGAAATTGCTATTGAAGGGTTCGAGGAACTGCTAGATGAACTGTTAATATAAATCGGCTCCCCGCCGCTATTAACCCAATTGAAAGAAGAATAATATGATCTATGCTTCAAGTAATAATAATAGAGGCCCGGAGTGTGATTCCCCGATTCGAAGTTTGATGTAATCTTAAATACTATTACAGCACGATCCAAATTATTTTTTGCAATTACCGGGTTCATTTTACTTAATGAACCGGTTGATACATAATATGATGACCCCGGCATAAGTCCATTCATAGTTATATTTGATAGTGCCGCATCATAGTACAAAAGCCTAATATTGTTTTGGATTTCTCCCGGGATGATTTCGTATTCTTGTAATACAACATAAAAATTTCCATTTCTATCATAATCAAGTTTGATATCCGGCGAGCATCCGAACTTTCCATTATCAATGTCATTCAACGGTTTGCCATTATTCATTAACTGCCAGCTTGATCCTTGGTTTGTACTTTTTTCAAGCCATACGCAATCCATACTTTCATAAACTTTAAACAATGTTCCGTTTGAAGAAGTGCCGGTGCGGATTAACTTTGCTTGATTGTTGTTGGTTAGTGCGTTTACAGCGTCCGTCTTATTGACACCCTTATAATACGCTTTTAATGTCGTTGGTTCCGATACAGCAATATTGCTGCGTGTAAGCGAAGTTGATCCGTCATCCCAATACTGAAACTCCCAGTTTGTGCCGTATTGACCGGGGATTGTTTGAGAAATTGTCGCCTTATATTTATCATAATATGGTTCTTTATATTCAAATGAA
>JAGFIY010000137.1 GCA_024103215.1 Melioribacteraceae bacterium
ATTGCTTCTTCTTGACTTAGGTTTTCAAACTGTTCATCATACGAAGGCAGATTGTCTTGAATTTCTTGGGCGAGCAGCGCTAATTGATTAGTGAAGTCAGTTACCTGTTCTTCCAAAACTACCGAAGGCCACGCCGGAATTCTATTATAATAGGATTTCCAGTTCTGAGCATTTAACATACTCAAACTGAACACAAATAATGCAACTAATGCTTTTCTCATACTTTACTCCGATAAATTTTAACAATCATTAAAATTTATTTTAGAATTTTATAACCCTCGGGGACATTGAACAGAGCAGCGTCAACATCAACGTTTTCCTTAAAATCTACTGCTTTTGTTTCATAAGTTCCGACAGGTGTTTCAGCCTTTGTGTAAAGCAGAAAACCATCGTGTCCACCAAATGTAGATTTCCCCGATGCGGCTTCCATTGAATAAACCTGACAGTCTCTCCCGAGAATCTGCATGTTATCCAACGGCTTATAATTATATTTTTGTATCCTCTTTTCATTTCCGTTGAAAGGATCAAATTCAAATTTCATCTCGGTTCCGTAAAGACCTGGACCCATCAAGTAAACTGATTTTTCGACTTCATTATCAATTATCTTATACATATTTTCGCCGTCGGAAAATTTTATTTCATCGACCTCACCATTTTCATTATAAGTCTCACTTCTTTCCTTAATACCATAATCATCAAAATATACAATTACTTTTCCGTTGCCGAGAACACCCGTTCGTTCGTAAGTAATTATTCCGGATTTTAATGGATATTTCTTTCTAACCACTTGTGCTTGGGTTGCAGCTTGATCAACAGCTTTTTCGATTACTTCTTTTGTATCGCTTAGATTTTCATTGTCCGGAACATCATTTCCGCACGCAAAAAACATAAACGATATCAATAGTACAATTAAGATTTTCATTTCGTTTTACCTTATAATTTTATGAATTCGACTCTTCTATTATTTGATTTTCCTTCCGGTGTATTATTTGGAGAAACCGGCTGACTCTCCCCTTTCCCGTCTGTTTCAAACCTTGAGGCATCGATGTCGAAGTTATTAACCAGTGCATTTTTAACCGATTCAGCACGCTTCTGCGAGAGAGTCAAGTTTGATTCATCTGCACCATCACTGTCCGTATGACCAACAATCCTTACACGAACATCAGGTGCAGATTTAAGGGCTTCGGCAACTTCCTTTAGAACGGCATACGATTCAGGTTTTATTTTATCCGAACCGGAATCGAAAGTAATACCTCGTGTAACGAAAACACCTTCATTGAGGAGCCGGCTTCTTGTATCAGGGGCTCCTACGGCAAATCTGAAATTAGTCATATACATTGCGGTCAATAATTGAAACCTCATAAAATTCATATCGATATTTTTTGGAATTGCGCGAGGAATATCGATAACTTTTTTCTCGTCAACATAAACTCTTAATCTCTGATTTTGTCCCCAAATAGAATACTTCACTTTTTCCCCCGGCTCGATAAGTCTGCACACACCCTTACCGACATCACGATGTTCGCCATCCTCAAGATTATTGTAGTTATAGAGATAGATATCTTCACCTAAAAAGTTTAACCCCATTCCACCGTCACCTGGATAGTATGAATCGTCTATGTAAGGAGAAGGATTTTTATAAAATTCCAAAGACCATTCATGATAATCCGCATAGATAATCTCGAACTCTAATGTAAAATTATCCGGAAGAACAAACTGTACTTCGGGCGAGTAATAGGAATAATCCTCCATCATTTTGAACCATTTGCCCTCAAAATTATCCAAAGTGACTATTTCGCCCGAAGCAGTCGTATTCCATCTAAGAGGGAAATCACCAATTGCAACGTCGCTAAAATCATCAAAAAATATTATTTCATCGCCGGGAATAAAATCGTACTTACTGTAGCTTTGAAGTTCTTGCTGTGGTACAGAAGAATTAAAACATGTTCTAGAACTCTTATCGTTAACCAGATTATTCAATATTGTAAATGATGATAATATAAATATTAAACTAATAAACAGAATTATCCTGATAGATTTTCTGTTCATCTTACACCTCCTGTTGGATGATAATTGATTTCTTTTTCGGGATAAAATTAAAGAAATGATTAGGATTCTGATTGTAAAAAACGGTCAGATTTTTGGATACGCTGTCCGGTTAGATTTTTTTTGAAGCTCATTACCGTCAACATTATCACTTTTATAGCGCCCGGAAATAAATTCAACTTTACTTAATTCTCGTTTAAAGAACTTATTTGGTGTCTCCCCTATTATTTCCTTAAAATCTTTTATAAAATGAGATTGATCAAAAAAATGGCACTGATAAACTATGCTGTTAAAATCAACATTTCGGTTTTCGGTGAATAGTCTCCAAACATAATTCACGCGTACTATCCGCAACAACTCTTTCGCACTCATCCCCACACGTTTATGAAAATTACGTCTAAATGTTCTTTCGTTAGTATTTTGCTTCGTAAGAAGTTCACTGATCTTAATATTTCCGTTGCTCTCCATTATCATATTGTAAACAATATCTATCATATCTTCTTCAT
>JAGFIY010000148.1 GCA_024103215.1 Melioribacteraceae bacterium
TCGGGGGAATCGTATCCAAGAATTTTTGCGAATCGGTTGTTGGCAAAAATCACTTCACCGTTAAGTCCGGATTGATAAATACCGATGGGCGAATAGTCGATAATATTTTTGTACTTCAATTCGCTCTGCTTTAATGCTGTTTCCGCGATCACTCTTTCGGTTACATCCAGCAACGAAAGTATAAGCCCCTCAACTTTTTCCTCACCAGATTTTATCGGAATCAAACTCCAGTCCCAATAAGTAATACTCTGATCGTGGGGATAAGGATATTTAAAAGGTTTGGCAAAGGCAAAAAATGGTTCGCCGGTTTCAACAACCTTCTCAAAGATTTTTTTATTTTCGTCGTTGGGATAAAGATCAAAATGATTTTTTCCCTTAAAATATGGTGGGTTCTTATTCTCAAAGGAGGCGTAGGCATTATTTACTCGAATAAATCTGAACTGATTGTCGAGATAAGCTATCATAATATGAGTGTTATCGAAAACAGTTTCCAACAGTTGATGAGCTTCTTTTAATTTTTGTGCTGTTTCGATCTGTTCGGTTATATCCTGAACAGTACCGACCGAACGCAGAGCATTTCCTTGATCATCGTAATACGTTTCGCAATTTTCTTCAACCCATTTAATTCGATTGTCATCGAACTTTAATCTGTGAATAATGTTATAAGGTTTGTGGTTCTTAACTGAGTCAATATATGCTTGATTAACTCTTTCTCTATCATCCGGATGGATTAATTTTAAAAACGCTTCATAAGAAGCACCAAATTCATTTGGGTTTATTTCGAAGATTCTAAAAATCTCATCTGACCAGTTAAGCTTATTTGATATTAAATCTAACTCCCAAGAACCAAGGTGAGCATTTCGTTGTGCTTCATCCAATTGTTTTTTGCTTTCCTTAAGTCTCCTCTCCTTAATTTTTTGTTCGGTGATATCCATTAGACTGCATTGAAGTAATGTTTTGCCTTTATACTTAAAACTTGTCATATGGATTACCGCATCCCACAACTCGCCGCTGCTTTTCTTTCCTTTCCAGCCGAACAAAACAGAGCCTTGTTTGAGTGCGGTATCAATTTTTTCACTAAAAATTTGTGAAGAGGAGATGTTCCCGCCCTGAAACTCTGAGGAACAATCAAGAAAACTGTGATTTAATATATCCTCTTTTTTCTTAAAACCTGAATAGAGCAGACAAGCATCGTTGCAGTCAATGCACACTGAGTCTTCGGGATTTATTATAACTATGGGAATTTGTGATTTCTGGAATAATACTTTATTGAACGTATAGCTTTCGCTAAGGGCATTTTCAAGTTCGCCACGTGTTTTGGAAAGCGTTTTGTTAAGTCTTTTGATCTTTATGGAAGAAAAAATTAGAAAAACAAACGCAGCAACAGCAATAGTTATCCAAACCCAGTATTTTATCATAACATCTGTAAATGAAAATTTACCAAAATTTTCATATGGCGGGACATTAATTTGCTTTAAACACTCGTGAACCGATTGGTAATTATAAGGGATTGTCCATCCGGCATATCCAGCAGAAAGAGCAGCCTCTGAAGAAGAGGACATTTCTAAGAGTAAAACAGCAACCCTCTCGGCTAAAACCGGAGAAACATGACTAAGTTTTGCCATAGGCCATTCGGGATATGGACGAGTAGAGCATCGGAAAATCAAGTTCGTTTTTTCCCTGCTTTGCAGATTCAACACTTTAAGTTGCGCCGCATCAAACAAACCCGTTTTACTCATATCGCTAAAAATGTCGGCTCTAATGGTTCCTGCATCAGCAAGTCCGTCCAACACACTTAACACAACCTCATCGTGTGTACCCATGAACTTTAATGCTGTAAAATCATGGAACGGATTTAATCCTAAATAATCCAGTTCACGCCAAGCCATTTGAAACCCGCCGAAGGATTCACGATTAACTGCCGCGAAAGTTTTTCCTTCAAGATCGGCGAGTATGTTTATGTCATCTCTGCTTTTACGACAGAAAATAATCCCCGCATAACTCGAATATGAGGAGTCGCATAATCCACGATTTTTTAATGTAGCAATTCTACTTATCCCGTAGAATTGCTCGTATCGCACATACATTGATGAATTTAAAAAAACGAAATCTATTTCTTTATTTTTTATAGCAGAGTCAATTTTCTCAAACTTCACCGGAACGATGGTGAATAATATGTCATTAAAATTATCTGTGAGATATTTTGCGGTTGGTTTCCATCTTTCGCACGAACTGTCGATCATTGTGATTTGCAATACGCCTATTTTAACAGTGTCTCTCGCATACATATTAGATGTTGTCGGGAAAGACAAAATCAAACAGAATGTAAGATTAATAAATTTTAATATTATGTTATTATATTTTATCGATCTTATAAATGAATTAAATCTATTTGAATTAAAACCAGCAATTTGAAGTCTTATTGTTGAGTGCGGTGATATAGATTTGAAAATCCTTTTCATTTTTTCACCAAAAATTTCCCGATTATCAAGTGGTGAAACTTAAAAAAAAGACAATTTGCAACAGATTAGGAAGAATTAGAAGAACTGTATCGTATTATTCTATTTCCCGATTTTTAACAATTTCTTAACAAGAAATATAGAGGCATTTGTTATCATATTCAAACCAAATGAGATTGCGGGTGTTATTATAAGACAGTAAAATCAAGTACTTGAGCAACATTGCAGTTTTGAATTTTCTTATATAAAACTATATTTTAAAATATTAGGAAGCTGTGTTTGTTATTCTTAAAATTAACAAAGGTGATATTATGACAACCTATGTACTAATGACTAAATTAACCCCTGAAGTTTCAAGCAAAGTAAGAGAACGAAAGGAAATAGGAAGCTCTTGGCTTGATCAGGTTAAAGAAAAATGTCCTAATGTCAAATTCATAGCACACTATGCACTTTTGGGGACATACGATTTTATGGATATCTACGAAGCTCCCGATGCCGAGACCGCAGCAAAAGTTGCTATGATAAGTATGGCTAACGGAGCCGCTCAAGCAGAGAGCTGGACGGCAATCCCTTACAATAGATTCGTTGAACTTACGGGGGAGATCTAATTCATATCGATCTTTTTTCTCTTAGATAATTTAAAAGATCGGCTAAAGGTCGCAGATCAAATTTAGATTTTACTTTTCGGAATCCTCCTCCGTAGATAGGATCGGGATCATCTAAAATTAATTGCAGAGCACTAGAATTAAATCGGTTGTTTTTCAAATAGATATAGCTAATATAATTACAGCTTCCCTCTTCCAGCTCAAGCGAATGATCGATATTTGTATTCTGTGAAATCCAGACATGCATTATTTCATGAGCAATTGTTGATTCAATGTAATCAGAAGGTACGCCGTCGAGTATGAAAATTGTGTGTTTTCGTTCAATTATAGTTTTTGAACCATCTGTAATTTCTTTAACAACCGTGCTACAGTAACCTTTCATGTTTTGCATATAATTTTTACCGGCAGCACTTTTTAATTCGTTTCTGTCCGCAGCTTTTATTGTGATAGATGAAACATCAATGTTTAATCCGTATTCTGAAAGTTTACGTGCTACTTTATTAAAAAGTGATTTAATTGAAAAGTAACCGTTCACCGCAGAGTTTTTACAAGTCATGCAAATATTTCTACCGTCGGGATAAGTTACTCCGCCGCTGGTTGTTCTTAATGAAATCGGTTGATTGCAATTATCACATCTCTTAAGTGTTTTCTCGTGTTCGATGTGATATTTGTTATTACTTGCATCGATGAGATAATTACCCAATAAAGGTTCTCCGCAGATCGCACATTTTTCGGCGACCGATTTCGAATAACATTCCTTGTGATATTTCTTCGCTCCGTTTTGAATAAACTCGCTGTTTATTGTTTTTCCGCAGACTGCACATTTTGGAAGCACATGGGAGTGGTAACAAGATTCGTGATAATTCTTTCCGTTTGAACTGATGTATGTTCCGCGAATTGGTTTTTGGCATACATCACAAACGAAATTAACATCGGGGGACAAACATCTCGGATGATAAAACTTGTCGCTGTCTTTTAAGTATTCACCTTCAATCGGCTTCAAGCATTTTGCGCAGAAAAAATGTTCGGGATGATATGCCTTACCTTCGACTATCAAATAGTTGCTCTTTATCACTCCGCCACAGTAAGTACATTCAATTTGTTGAGCGTACACCGTACCAGCAAAAATGAACAAGCATATTAAAAATATTTTTTTCATTGTTTTAATTGTCGAAAACAAATTATAAAAATTAAGCAAAGCCTCAGCGCAATTTGTAAGATCAATTTTTGCTATATTGCTTTTAAATATATTGTTAAAAATTGCTAAAGTAATTGCCGATGAAAGATAAAAAAATTTACATAGCGGGACACCGCGGAATGGTTGGATCTGCAATTAAAAGGAAATTTGAAGCCGAAGGATTTTCAAACTTGATAACAAAGGATTTTTCGGAACTTAATCTGATCGATCAGCAGAAAACGGAATCATTCTTTGAAAATGAAAAACCGGAAATTGTTATAATTGCAGCCGCAAAAGTAGGCGGAATACTCGCAAACAACAAGTACCGCGCGGAATTTATATATGACAACATTATGATCGAAGCTAACATTATTAACTCTGCATATAGACACGGCACCGAAAAATTAATTTTTCTTGGAAGTTCATGCATCTATCCCAAATTGGCCGGACAGCCGATGAGGGAAGAGGCGCTTCTTACAGGACCTCTCGAATACACAAACGAACCTTATGCGATTGCTAAAATTGCCGGCATCAAACTTTGCGAAAGTTATTATAAACAATACGGTTCAAATTTCTTTTCGGTTATGCCTACCAATCTTTACGGTCCAAACGATAATTTTGATCTCGAAACATCACACGTTCTCCCGGCGCTGATAAGAAAATTCCATGAAGCAAAAATTAACCAAGACGAAGAAGTTGTTGTCTGGGGTTCCGGCAAACCAAAACGCGAATTTCTTTTTGTTGATGATTTAGCAGATGCAATTTATTATCTGACGGGGAAAATTAATGCATCCGATTTATACGACAACAACTTAACACACATAAATATCGGCACCGGTGTGGATTTATCGATTGCCGAACTGGCTTTATTAATAAAAGATGTTATCGGTTTTGATGGAGAGATACGATATGATTCCGAGAAACCAGACGGAACACCAAGAAAATTGATGGATGTATCGAGACTTGAGGGACTCGGCTGGAAATATTCAACAGACTTGAAAGAAGGAATCACCAAAACATACAATTGGTTCTTAAAGAATTATAAATAGTTGTTAATGGAATTAAAATGAAAAAAGCATTGATAACCGGAATTACAGGACAGGACGGAAGTTATTTAACCGAAATACTTCTTGAAAAAGGTTATGAAGTCCACGGTATAATTAGAAGAAGCAGTTCTTTTAACACCGGACGAATCGATCACCTTTATGAGAACAAAGAAATCCTCGATAAAAAAATGTTTCTGCATTACGGGGATCTTGTTGATACGAGCAGTCTTAACAGACTTCTTGAAAAAATTGAACCTGACGAAATTTATAACCTCGCCGCACAGAGTCACGTAAAGGTTTCTTTCGAGATACCTGACTACACAGCTCAGGTCGATGCACTTGGTACATTAAGATTTCTCGATGCGATCAGGGAAACCGGTTTGCGTAAAGTAAGATTCTACCAAGCTTCAACAAGTGAACTTTACGGAAAAGTACAAGAAGTACCTCAAAACGAAAATACACCCTTCTACCCGCGCTCACCTTACGGAGTTGCAAAACTTTATGCTTATTGGATAATTATTAATTACCGCGAGGCATACAATATTTTTGCAAGCAACGGAATTTTATTCAACCATGAATCACCCCGAAGAGGAAACACGTTTGTAACAAAAAAAATAACAACTGCTGCTGTCAATATCGCAAGAGGAAAACAGCAGAAACTTATTCTCGGTAATCTCGACGCAAAACGGGACTGGGGTTATGCTCCCGAATATTGCGAAGGAATGTGGAGAATTCTTCAACATCAAACCCCAGAAGATTTTGTGCTTGCTACAGGAAAATCTCATTCGGTTAGAGAATTCGTCGAGTGGACTTTTAACGAACTCGGAATTTCTCTCGAATGGGAAGGGAAAGGAGATGCCGAAAGGGGTAAAGTTTCGGAAATTAATTTCGATAATTATTATAAGAAAACCGGTTTGGATTCAAAATCACTTGTAAAAACCGGGGACGTTGTAGTTGAAGTTTC
>JAGFIY010000149.1 GCA_024103215.1 Melioribacteraceae bacterium
AGAGTTGCAATTGAAGACGCAAGAGAAAAAATTGCTTCAATTATAAATGCCGATCCGTCAGAAATTTATTTCACAAGCGGTGGAACAGAAGCGGACAATTATGTTTTAAACGGAATCGCCAAAGTCAACTTTAATGAGACCAAAAGAAAAAAAATATTGATAACGAAAGGTGAACATAAAGCAGTAATTGAAAGCGCAGATGCATTAAGTAAATACGGTTACGATATTGAAAAATTAGAATTAAACAGTGATTCAATTCTTGAAAAAGTTACGCTTGAAAAAGAAATTGACAATGAAGCATCTTTAACATCAATAATATTTGTTAACAACGAAACCGGTGCAATAAATAATATTGGTGAATTAAAAAAGGTTATATCGGATCCCGATTGTTATTTTCATACTGATGCAGTCCAGGCTTTCGGTAAAATTGAAATAGATGTAAAAAAGCTTGGAATAGATGCACTTTCGACATCGGCACATAAAATCGGAGGACCAAAAGGTGTCGGGTTCGCATACATTAAAAACGGAACGCCGATGACCTCACTAATCATTGGCGGAGGTCAGGAACGAAATCGCCGCGGAGGGACTGAAAATGTTGCGGGTATTATCGGATTTGCAAAAGCAGCAGAAATTTCAATAAAATCAGTTAATGATAATTATAAGAAAGTTAAAGAACTTAAAAACAAATTTTTGAGTAATGTAAAAGAAATTGATTCTACCGGAATAATAATAAACGGAGGGGCAAAGTCTTCGCCGTATATTTTATCACTTACGCTGAAAAATGAAATTTACAACAACGATTCAGAATCAATTTTGATGTTCATGGATATTAATGGAGTTGCTTGTTCCAGCGGTTCGGCATGTACTTCGGGAACGATTAAACCATCGCACGTAATTCTTGCTTCAGGCTTGAACAGCAAGGATGCGCAAGGAACAATAAGGTTTTCATTTTCACCGGGAAATACATTTGAAGAAATTGATTATGCTTCTGATGTGTTAGAAAAGATGTTGAATAAATTCAGAAAAGTGTGAGCCGAGAAAAACACTCAGCTCACTAAATCGATCAGCTTTGTAAGTTTTTGCTTTAATTCCTTCCGATGCACTATAAAATCAATAAAACCATGTTCCTCCACGAATTCACTCTTTTGAAATCCTTCGGGAAGATCTTTACCAATAGTTTGTTTAATTACTCTCGGACCCGCAAAACCGATTAGTGCTTTTGGTTCAGCAAGATTAAAATCTCCTAACATAGCATAGCTTGCTGTTGTGCCGCCAGTTGTAGGATCAGTCATAATAGATATATAAGGAATCTTTGCTTCGTCTAATCTTGCTAAACGTGTGCTTGTTTTTGCCATCTGCATAAGTGAGAATGCTCCTTCCATCATTCTGGCACCACCACTCTGGGAAATAATTATCAATGGAATTTTCTGCTCATAAGCTCTGTCGATAGCCCGGGCTATTTTCTCGCCTACAACCGATCCCATACTTCCGCCGATGAACTTAAAATCCATACAGGCAAACGATACTTTAATATCATTAATTTTGCCGATTCCGGTTCTTACTGCATCGTAAAGTCCGGTTTTTTTGATGGTCGCATTTATCCTATCGTTATATTTTTTTGTATCGGTAAATTCGAGGGGATCCCCGGACTTCATTTTTTTATCGTACTCTTTGAATGAACCTTTATCAAAGAGAAGAGCGATATATTCCTCGCTTCCGATACGGAAATGATAATCACATTTTAAACAAACCCAATGGTTAAGTTCAAGTTGCTTAATATGAATTATTTCACCGCACGAATTACACTTAATCCACTGCCCGTCCGGGATGTCGGTTTTAATACTATCCGGCGAAATATTTTGTTTTGACCGTTTAAACCAGCCCATTAAGCTTCTCGAGGTGTTATATTGATATAAAGAGTTACCACTTGTTGCGGAGCAACCGGATCGTTTGTGATAACTGTAATAGTTCTCGTTAATTTTCCGGTTCTTCCTGAAGTATCGAAATCAAATTTTAATTCACTTGTTTCTCCCGGTGCAATATTTTTATTAGCAATATCTGCAACAGCACATCCGCAGCTTGATTTAATATCTAGAACAGTTAAATTTCCACCGCCGACATTGGCAAACTTAATTGAACCTGAAACTACTTCACCTTCCTTAACAGTACCAAAATTATATTGATTAGTCGAAAGATTTATTTTCGGTGCGTTCGGGTCGGGATTATCTTTTGCGGTTTTAATATAGGTCGCAAAGGACAATCTTATCTGTGGCTGCTCGGGATCGTTGGAAAATACATAAACATGTTTTCTTTGTTTTCCCGCTCTGCTGGCAGAATTAAATTCAACTTTTACTTTTGTTGATTCCCCGGGTTTTAATACATCCTTAGCTGGATGAGCGGCAGTACATCCGCACGATGCTTTTACACGTGTAATTTGAAGATCGGCATCGCCAGTGTTTTGGATTTCAAATTCGTGAGTAACTATTTCCCCTTCCTGAATGTCTCCAAAATCAAAAAACTGTTCAGGAACATTTATTTTTGGTTTACCCTCTTGAGCATACAGAAGACTAAATGAAAGAAAAACAAAAAAAACGAAGTATTTTTTCATTTTTTCACCTTTATTTTAAATTCTTTTAAATACGTTGGTTCTAATAAATCGTAATCAGAAGTTACTAAATCTTTCCCAAATAAATAAGCCCACTTGGCGACTGCCCACGCATTTGGGGACGAAAATTGATTACCTGCTGCGTCACCAAAAACTTTAAAATCTTCAGTCAATTGGGAAAGTTCTCCTTTATTTATCAACTTTATTTTTCCGGATTCTACAGGTTTACCATCTAAATTACATTTATATTTTGCGAAATATATTTCTTCAGTATTTACTTTGTTCGCAACTGCAAACTCCTCCTCATTTAGCATGGACAAAATCTGATAAGCAAGTGCATCAAAAGTAGGAACAGGAATCAATGGTAAACCGGATCCGAATGCAAGACCTTTTGCGGATGAAAGTCCGATTCTCAAACCAGTAAATGAGCCGGGTCCCATAGAAACTGCAATGCCTTTGATTTCATCTAAAGTTAGACCGGCTTGTAACAACAAATCGTCTACTAACGAAAGTAATTTTTTGGAATGAACATGCCTCTGTGAAATCGAGATCTCAAAGTAATCCTCAGGTGAAATTAACAGAGCAGTACTGCACAATCCCCCCGAAGTTTCAATTGATAATATTGGTAAATTAGTTTTGGACATGTTTTAAAGTTATTTTCCGCTTTGAATTATTTACATACTCAAATTTTATTTGGTAATATTGTCCAGGTAAAATTTCCGGAAACAACTCAGCCCATTCAATAAATTTAACTGAGCTTTCGTCTGAAATATATTCATCGAAACCGATATCGTATAGTTCTTCAACTTTGTTGATTCTATAAAAATCAAAATGATAGATTTTTTTTCTTCCTCTATAAACATTTACCAAGGCAAAAGAAGGACTGTTAGAATCATCAATCCCAATAGATTTAACAACAGCTTTAATAAATGTAGTTTTTCCTGCTCCTAAATCTCCTGTAAGGGCAAATATGTCACCCTCTTCTATCTCTTCACTCAACTTAGCAGCGGCTTCCTTTGTTTCAGCCTCGCAATTTGAAAATATTTCAAACTCCGGAATTTTCATAATGTTTTATAATTTACTCTTCATTGTAATAACCGGAAGAATCATTTCTTCCATTGAAATTCCTCCATGTTGGAATGTATCTTTATAATGACTAAGATATTTGTGATAATCTGTCGGATATACAAAATAATAATCCTCTTTTGCGATAATATAACTTTGTGTAACTCCGCGTGTTGGGAGTTTATAATCGGCAGAGTTGTTTATAAAAACCGCATGTTTTTCATCTACTTTTAAATTACGACCAAACTTAAACCTAAGGTTTGTAGAAGCTTCCCTATCTCCTAAAACTTTAGATCCGCGTAAAGTTCTGATGCTTCCATGATCGGTTGTTAAAATAATTTTTGAATTATGGATTTTAGCAATTTTCTTCAACGTACTGAACAAAGACGAATGGGTAAACCAACTATTAGTAAGCGACCTAAACGCCGATTCATCCGGAGCGATTTCTTTAAGCAAATCGCTATCGGATCTTCCATGAGCGATCATATCAAGAAAATTGACAACAACTGCCATCAAGTGAGTTTTCTTGTGCGACGTGACATGTTGTTCAAAAGATCTTCCAACTTCAGGATCGATTATTTTCATATACTTCAATTCGTTCTTTAACTTTATATTCCGCTTATCGAGAGCACGTTGAAGTAATTCCTTTTCGTATTTGTTTTGACTCTTTTCATCGTCGCGGTTTGTGCTCCATAAATCCGGATAATACTTCTCAATTTCGGACGGATATAATGCTGCGAATAATGAATTTCTTGCATACGGAGTTGCGGTTGGAAGGATTGAATAATAGTAATCTTTTTCAATATCAAAAAATTCGAATAAATGTTTTTCAAGAACAAGCCATTGATCGATTCTCATGCAATCAAGCACGAAGAAAAATACCGGACCTTTTGCGTCCGAAGTAATATGTGGGAAAAGATATTTATCTAGAATTTCGGTTGTTAGTGTTGGCTTGTTATAATCTTCCTCACCCGAAACCCATGATTTATAATTTTTCTCAACAAATTTACTAAACTCTTTATTGCATTCTTTAAATTGCTCGGACAAGGTTTGTCGGAGATTAATTTCTGGGTGAACGTCAAGTTCTCTGCTCCAATTAATAAGTTTGAGATAGATATCAACCCACTCTTCCGCATCTAACCCAAAATTAAGTTTTTGAGTGATTTGATTAAAATCCAGTAGATAGTCCTTTGCGATATATTGACCCGAAATCTCTTTGCTCTGCAAATGCTTTTTGCACAACATTAAAACTTGAGAAGGCTGAACCGGTTTAATGAGATAATCGTTTATCTTACTCCCGATTGCATCGTTCATTAAACTTTCTTCTTCGCTTTTGGTAATCATTACAACTGGGATGTTAGGTTTCAATTCTTTTATCCTAGCCAAGGTTTCCAATCCGCCCATGCCAGCCATCATCTCGTCAAGAAAAATCAGATCATAATTGTTGTTCTTTACTTCTTCAACAGCATCTTCTCCGTTTGTTGCAGTATCAACTTCGTATCCTTTTTCAGAAAGAAAAATAATATGCGAACGAAGTAACTCAATTTCATCATCGACCCATAACAACTTAAAATTGCTCATTAACCCTCTTTTATTAAAATTTATATCGATTATTGTATCGAAATTCTTACATCCAAACCGGCCTCGTTGGTTGTAGTAGCCGGAATTCGAGAAGCGCCTTCCGGCTCGACCGACGTGCGTTTGTAGAAAAGTGACAATGTAACTTTTGAACTCATCACATATTTAATTCTCGGTTCCATGCTTATTCTAGTTGTTCCGTCCTGTGGTTTACCTTCCTCAATAAAATTTTCCATCTCATAAACTATCACTGAATTTTGTCCGGTTGAGAACGAGAAGGAAAACTCCAAATCATTTTTAAGATTCACACCGAAGAGAGGAAGCTCAAATCCAGCTTTGCGGTAACTTGCTGTTATACTTATATCTTTTGTAAAAGTTTCGGTTATATTTCTTGTTGAAGAACCGAGATCGTAAGTTGACTTAGTTGAATATTTAACAGAACCTGATAAATCGCCGCCAAGTATCGTATCGAACGTGAGGTTAAGTCCTATTAAAGGATTAAATCCGTAGGATATTTTTTGAGATTGTGTTTCCTGAATACCGTCCGGATTAATCTTCCAACTTTCATAATAGGATGATTGATAAGCATGATTCAATGAAACTTTTTTCGCAATACCTTCAAAGACTGAAATCTTCTCCAATCCGCTCCAGCTAACGCTCCAGTTTGGGCGCGGAATATACTGCATAACTTCAGAGAAGCCAGGAATTTTAGAAATCAATGGTATCGATTCCATTCCTTGAATAAAAGCTTTACTTAAACTTTCGTTTTTGTTCTCTGCATCTCGGTCGTATAGTTGAGCAACTTTCGAGATTCCCGATTCCACGAAAGGAAGAAAGAATACTTTGGGTAAAGACACGAACGATCTGTCCAATGTACCTGTCGCAGTTATATTGTTTATCGAAACGTTGCCTAGTTCGTCAGTTTCGAGCGAAGTGGTTTTATTAACTCCCCAGCCAACTTTCCAATCAATATCGAGATTTGCACCTTCCCACAAAGGACGAGAAGTTTTAAAATCAAAATTATTTTTGTGAGAGAAGTTATCTGTTAACTGTCCGTTGGGTGCTCTGGGACCAATATCCTGTGAAAAACCGAGCATAAATAATCTTGACGGTCCTTCGTTATCGTTTTGTTTGAAGCCCCAAAAATTTCCAAAACCTGTCCCGTCTGCAGCTAAACCTGAACCGGCTTTTGAAGTAGTTTGACTAAAGTTAAATCTGATCTGATCGTAATCAAAAAGGATATACTTGATGGTTAATGCCAGAAAATTTAATCCCTTTGAAAAGATGGATGGACCTGTATCCTCAACAAGCGGGACATCTAAAGTATCAGTTTGCGATTCAGCATCTTGAAGATTTTCTTCGTTGTTTTTCTTTGCTTCTTCGTCAAGATCAGTTTCCCCGTTTTGGTTTCCTCTTTCTGTTCCTCTTCCTCTTGTGTTTCGAGTTCTGCCTGTCGTTGGCGGAGGAGCAGGTGTTTTTGAATCAGCGGTGGAAATACCAGCAAATAACGGATCCATAATTGGCTTTAATCTAACATTTAAGCTTGCCTGAAATCGCGAGGAAAATTGCCCGCTTCTTCCAAGTTCTTCTTGTCTAAAATCGCGCTGCCAGGTAAAAGTTGAAGCGTAGCCGCCTGTGAGTGTAATATATTTATCTATATCAAAAACAGCCGGTAGTGCTGGTTTACTCTGAATATCAACAGTTTGAGTAAAACGATTTGCTTGACCAAATCCAACACCACCAAAAATATCATTCCAAATCTCGCCTTCGCTTCTTTCATTTTCGCCTTCAGTCAGAAGAAATGCCAATGATGCGTTCACGTCGGCTTTATAATTTAAACTTAAATTAAGCAAAGAATTTTCCGATAATTTCCATCCGAATTGAGCAGAACGTGTTGTAACAAAATCTCTGTTTATATTTGGAGAAACACCTAAAGTTCTTGTTTGAGTGAACGATCTATTTCGTTTTGCAGTAACCGTAGCACCGAAAGACTGGGGAGTAAAATACCACTTTGCTTTAGAATAATTATCGAACAAACCGAAAAGAAATCCGAGTACGGGTATATCAACCGGCTCAATAAAATAATCCCGCCCGAATGTGACGTTATATTTTGCGCTTGCATTCCAAATCCAACTTTCGCTGTTAAGAGTAGTCGGATTTCTGCTAAAAGTTTTGTTGTAAGTAAAACTGAATGAGAGTGCATTAATAAAATCCCGGATATACCATTCATTTGTCGGAATTTTTATTGACATATTAGTAAGCGCCCAAGTGTCGCTTGTTTGGAGTGTGTAAGTATCCGAGATAAGTTGACTTGTAACTTTATCGGCTTCCTCTGCTGTTGCACCTTTCCCTTCCAAATCAATTTTTCTTTGATTTGCGGCTTCCTCGACCAGCACATCAGTACCTGGTAAATACAACGGCTTAGAAATTGATTCAGTTCTGGAATAATTAAGTTTAATATTACTTCCGGTTATATTGAACGGAATTAGTTTTTCAATATCGAGTGTAGTTGAAATTCCCCAGCTTCTTTTATCCTGACGTGAGCCGAATCTTTCGGTAAGTTTGTGAAAATAGGGATCGGTTTGGCTCATATTTGCAGATACCGAAAGAAGATCGGCAAAGTTAATTGAGGTTGATGCATTATATGCCCATCCTGGAGTATCGTCTGCCCCCAAAACTCTTAATTCGTTAAGCCATATTTCCCCGCTTATTGTTTGACTTCCCCCATTTTCGGGAAGTATGGGATTTTCAATTCCGAATTGCAGATAAGTCACTTTTGTTAATGTTGGCTTCCCTAAAACACCATAGAAATGGCCGGGTTTGTCAGTAACAGGAAGTTGAAACAACGAATCAATTGAGATCGAATCAACATCGCGGAGTTCTTTAATTGCGGTAAGCTCGCTGAACACAAATTCAAGGTTATGCCAATCAGCTTTGAGCGGCATTCGATATTCATAAAAGTTAAGAGTATCGGTACCGAATCGGAAGTAAATATCTGCACCATAATCCTGAAGATTATTAAAATATGAAACGTTTCCAAAACTTGAATCGAGATCACCATGGATAAACATTTTCATTTCGCGGTAATTGAACAGATCAAGCGGTCTGTAGAGATAGTTTACAATTTCTCTTTTGTCGCCTTTATCCAAATCATTGATCGTGAGTTTCAGTGATTGTTCGTTTTTGTAAACCTCTTCATCCGGTTGAGTTAAATCCCTTTCCTGCTGAACACCGGGCGGGCTGTAATATTCCGGATTATCCTCAATACTAACAGTAGAAATTAAAAGTGTTTCGTCCTCGCGAGGATCAACATCGCCTCGTGGGACTTTCTGCCATTGATTTCCCACAAAATTGAATTCGGCAATTCTTAAATGAACCTCCTCTTCAACTCCAGCAATCCATACCCTGATAAATTCAATAAGTGAAAAGCTAGGACTTCCGAATGTCTCATGAAAATCCTTTAACGGAATTCTAAACAAATACCATCCGTTGTCTCCACCGCCTTGTATTAATTCATTTTGACCTCGGGATGTATCAATAGGAATTTGATAACGGAAATAACTATTAACTCTATCCAAAGTATAATTCCTATTCAAATCTTCGGAATCGGGAACTCTTCCAAGATCTGTCAAAACCGCGTTGCCCTCCGTTCCGTTTATGTTCACATAACTTTCAACATCGTAACCTGTTCCCAGCTGAAAATTATCGTTGCTGGGATCCGAAAAACTTGCCCCTGAAAAAGCACGTTCCTCAGCATCAAGCATACCGTCCAGACCGGTATCTTCTCCTTCGTCGATCAAATCATTTTGATTTTTGTCTTCTGAATCTAGAACCCGGTTAGGGATAACGTCTTCCGAAATTTGACCAATGTCTATGTATATTTTTGAATCGAGCGGATTTTCTGCTTGACCATCTAAGTGAAGCCAAAATTCGATAAATTCTATATTTTCTTCTATCAAATTATTTGCACTTGAAGAGAGCGGTTTCATCATTCCGCCCCAATGGTTAATTTTATTTTCTGCAAAATCCGGAGCGGGGTTATAATTGTATGTTCCCCTTTGATCAGGTCTAAAAACGAAATCTAAAACAGTAACTTGATTCTCATCTCTTCCGGCAGATTTTCTATCGCCGTATATCTGTTGAACCGTTACATCCGAAGGTAGTGCATTATACCAAAAAGTTTTTGCTTTGTAGTTCATAATTAGAGAATCCGGTTCGCCCGCAATAACCGGAAGATTATTAGGAATTGAAATGTCAGACCAAGTGCCGTAACCGATTCCGATTGGAATAATTCTTTTCGCTCCTTCAAAATCATCTACATATGCAATACTTTGGGATTGATCTCCAGCAATAGTGCTCTTCTTCGTATTCGGATCCGGGCTCATGTATGCAAATTCGCCCTTTAGTGAAAAGCTTGAAGGTGCAGAGGTTGAATAAAGATTATCCATTAATTTGGTAAGAAAAGGCAGATCTTGAGTTGTTTGAAAATCGATACCCATAATTGAGTTGTTAAGAGGTTCCTCCCCGATTCTTACTTTTTCACTTAATGTTTGTTGATTTAAATTTAAATATGAGAAACCAAGACTGGTTTTTTGATCGAATTCGTACAAACCTCGCAGACCAATCAAAGTTTTTGATGCAAGTTGGAATAGATCGTTTTTTTCGTAGGTGATTCTAAGGTCTGCTCCTGGGACAAGAGCGGCGTCGTTTAATATGGTAATCTGCCCTATATTATAATCTACCCGGTAATCGCTTCCTTCTTTAAGTTCGGATCCGCCTAGGGTTACACGCACCGAATTTTCAACAGCATTAAATCCAATATTGAATGTTGAAGAAACCGAAGCCGAATATTCACCAACCATAAGAAATTTATCTTTTTCGCGATCCTGTTTTGCAAAAGTTTTTGTTGTATCATATATAAGTTGATAAACCTTATCCTCACCGAGCACCGGCGGAAACTGTTTGCCGAAAGGCTGAAGCACCGGGAAAATTATTTCGCCTGTAGCCGGCATAATTGTCTTGTTTGGGAAATAGTCAAATGTTCCATCCCCTTCTGCCGCTGTTCCAGTATTATCTGTCTTGTCAAAACCGAAAGCATCCAGCAGTTTTATTCCGTTCAATTCCGGAACCGGATCAGCACCGTCGATTGCATATTTAATATCAAAAACAAATCCCTCTTCCTTTATATCGCGCCCGCCAATCGGATAAATATTCTTAAGCTGAAGTTTCCATGCTTTTCTAAATTGAGGAGCTAAATTACGTGGTTTAATCAATTTAAGTACCATAACAACACTGGTATCATTTTGTGCATCCGTGATGAAGTTTCCGTAGAACAGATCATCCGAGGCAGATCCTGGATCAGGTCCCTCAATACGATAAGCCACGGCAACAGCTTCATCTTTTTGAATTTGAGATTTAAAAGTAATGTAACCGGTTTCAGGATGTAGTTCAAAATCAGAACCTTCGGTTAGTCGAATAAATCGTTCGTCAATTACTTCTTCGGCAGGATCGGGAGTTACAAATTCTTGATTTCTCAAATCATCATAAAATTCAATTGGGTCTTGGTTATATGATCGACGAGGCAAATCTATAAAAGCTCTTCCCCTTCTTTCCTTACCCGGCTGGGACAAACCATAGTAAGTTTTCCATACTTCAATATCTTTAACTCTGTAAAACCTAGCCGAATCATTAGGTGAATAGACGAACGAACCATAGTAACGGGAGAAGAAATTTTTGTTAGCACTTGTATCGGCATAAACTTGGTCAAGGAAATAATGGTTTTCTGAATATTCGTGAGCACGTATTTCAAACTCATTCTTTTCCGATCCGCCGGTAACCGAAACTTCTTCTACCTCACTCTTTTTCTGCGAGGCTAGTGCGGTCAACGAGAGCGGACCCATCTTTATTCTTGCTTTAATACCGAAAAGTGCCTCGCTTCCTCCTACAAGAGGTGAGGTTTGAAGCGAAACGTTTCCGGCTTCGATGCTTTGTATTATCTCATCTTCATAGCCAGTGTAAACTAAGCTCAATTGATTTTCATATTCAAAGTCTCGTTCTGTGTTCCAATCGGCTTTAATTGTAAGTTTATCACCAATAGTTCCGTTAACATTAACTTGAACCGTTTGACTGAAATCCGGTTCGTTTTTAGTATTGCCTAGACGGGATGCAGTCAACCCTTCAGTTGTTTCGTTACGCCAAGCACCGTGAATATCAACCGAACCTCTTATCTGGATATTTATTTCCGGCGGCCCGAAGATACTTAAGAATGAAGTAGTCGGCAGAGGAATAGCAATATTCGTTATATCGGAAATGAGTTCTTCAAGTTCATATTTTCCGGATTTCAGTTCGTAAGCATATCCCTTCTCTTCCCACAAATCGCGGTTACCCCATTTCATTCTCAGCCTGATATATTCTTCAAGCGGAATTTCAAGAACCGGCTTTATCAATTTGCCGGCAATTTCTTCCTTAATAATTACAAATTGACCGGTTGAATCAAGTTCAACAGTCCTCTTTAGAAGGTTTTGGGACGGTTGTACGAAAAAGCTGGACTTCTTTTTTTCGCGGAATGGGGTGTAATAGGTATCTTCCCTTTGATGTTTGAAATACTTTAATCTTGCGGTTGAATCAACAGCCATACTGTCAACTTCCGCGGTATCAAGAACAGAAACAGAATCCGACATCAGACTGTCTAGAATCTGTTGCGAAAGAGAGTCCGCAAAAATTGAATCCACTTTCGTTGATTCGGTCGAATCCTGTGCAAAAATTGATGGGTTTTCGTTTTTATTAGCTGGTGCCGGAAGTTCGCCGAAAGATGGATCGTTATGTTGAAGTATTTCTGAATGCGAATAATAATTAAATAATGATACAAAAAGACGGTATTCATCCACCGGTGATTTTACGTGTTGTGTAAACCCTGTAGAAAAAATTAATAGAAAAAAAAGTGCGGAATAAAAAGTTAAACTAATTCCTGTATAAACTAAATTTTGAATTCGAGCTTTAATAAATGTACCTGTAGTTTAACTGAATAAAAAATGTAGATAATTTTTCTATAATCCCTCACTTTCTGTTTGAAAACATCGAAAAATAGATAGTTTGATAAAAAAAAACAATTTGAATTATTGCTGAGAAAAATTATTGCCCAAATTGAATTTTTGCAGCAGTTTTAATTAAAAAATATCATCGAGGTGTGTTTTTTCATCAATAGTGTCAACAATATTATTTGCATCTACTATAACTGCACTCAATCTGTTCCCAACACACGCGCCGGTATCAATGTAGACCGAATGTGAATCTTCGTCATAAGTAATCTTCTGATGTTTTGTGTGACCAACAACTTGTATTTTACCAATATCCAACAACGGATCGCGCGTCCATAAAACACCTTTGTCCGTTGCATGGTCGGCATAGATGTAATCGCTGAGAATGTTAACATTATTCTCGATATTTTCATTTAGAATTTTAGCATAATGATATGAAATTCCCGCATGCGAGATAAAACACTCATCAAGATCATAATAAAGCGGTTGTGATTTTATGTGATCGATGTGCCTGAATATTGCATCGCCGTTGCTCTCATAGGAAAGCAGGGTTGCTTCGTTGCCGTTGAACATCCACGATTTTGCAAAAACACTTTCTGGATCCCGGAAAAAGTGATAGAACATATAATCATGATTTCCCGGAGTAAATTTAATATTATTTTCTATTATGAAATTTACTACTTCAAAACTAAAGTTTCCGCGATCTACCAAATCGCCAACTGTATAGACCGAAATGTTTTTGTACTTTTTCACGATTTTTTTATAAAGCTTCTCAAGCGTATAAAAACATCCGTGTATGTCGCCTATAACTGCAATCATAATTAGATTAAATGTGATAAGTTTCTTTAGCGAACTTTGTAAGTTCATCCCTAAACTTTGGATGAGCAATACTTATCAATGCCCGCGCTCTTTCCTGAACAGATTTTCCAAACAAATTTGCTCTTCCGTATTCGGTGATAATATAATGTACATCCCCTCGAGAAGTAACAACACCGGCTCCCGGTTTAAGTGTCGGAACAATTCTGCTTATCTTCAAATCTTTTGTTGCCGAAGGAAGCGCTATTATCGGTTTCCCTCCTTCAGAATGAGCAGCACCTCTTATAAAATCTACCTGTCCGCCAATGCCGCTGTAAAATTTTGTGCCGATTGAATCCGAACAAACCTGTCCGGTAAGATCGACCTCTATTGCGGAATTTATAGCAACCATTTTTTTATTCTGAGCAATCACGAAAGGATCATTCACATATTCCTGCGGATGAAATTCGATTATAGGATTATTATCGAGAAAGTTATATGAACGTTTAGTGCCGAGCACAAAACCTGCAATAATTTTCCCATGATGAAGAGTTTTTTCCTCGCCATTAATTATTCCTTCTTCAACCAATTCGATTATTCCATCCGAAAACATCTCTGTATGAATGCCGAGATTTTTTCTATCCTTAAGATATTTCAATACAGCGTCGGGAATTGCTCCAATTCCCATCTGCAAAGTTGATCCATCTTCAATAATCTCTGAAACATGTTTTCCTATATCATCATAAATCTTAAGAATTTCTTCACTTGCATCAGGATCAATCTGGGGAAGTTCCATAAGAGATTCGCTGTGTTCGACGATATAATCAATTTTATTTACATGTATAAAACTGTTTCCCAAACCACGAGGCATTTGATCGTTAATTTGAGCAATAATTATATCTGATTTTTCTGCAGGAGTCTTAATATTACCAACATCAATACCATAACTGCAAAATCCGTGTTCGTCCGGTGGCGAAACATTTATGAGAGCAACGTTCGGTTTGATTATTCCTTTCTTAAATAGAAGTGTAACTTCGGAAAGAAATATCGGGATGAATTCGGCTCTGCCTTCGTTAACGGCTTTTCTTGTATTACCCCCAATAAAAAATGCTTTGTGCTTAAAATGTTTTTCCATTCCGGGATGCGTATACGGAAGATCTCCCACAACAAGAATATGATAAATTTCCACATCGAATAATTCATCTTTCCGTTTAACCATCGCTCTTATCAATTCGAGGGGAGCCGCACATCCAGGCTGAACAACAACTTTATCGCCGCTTTTAATAGCTTTAACTGCCTCTTCGGCGGTTATTAATTTTGATCGATACTTATCAAGCCAAACCGCGCTTTTCGGTTTTGAGATTTTCGTTTCATCGAGTGTCATAAATTAATCGTTTCCTAGTTTGTTGAAAAAATGTGAAGCCGTCTGTACTCCAATCCAAAAGTTTCGGCAATCGATTTATTAGTGCAAGTTCCGTTATACATGCAAACACCTTTCGAAAGACCATCATCTCCCAAAATTGCATTTCCCAATCCGTTGTCTGCGATGTTTAATATATATTGAATTGAAGCATTTGTCATACCATAACTTGCCGATCTTGAAACATAGGTCGGCATATTAGGAACACAATAATGAATTACATCATGTTTGATGAAGACAGGATCGGAAATAGTAGTGGGATAGCTTGTTTCGATGCAGCCGCCTTGATCAATAGCAACATCAACCAACACTGAACCAATCTTCATTGATTTAACCATTTCTTCCGAGACAAGATGGGGAGATTTTTCACCTTTAACTTGAATTGCCCCAATAAATAAATCTGCAAACCTGCATCCTCTCGCAATCGTATATGGATTAGCAGCAACGGTTGTAATATGTTTTCCTAGAATGTTCTGAATTCTTCTTAATCTGTATAAATCTTTATCAAGAACAATAACCTGCGCTCCGCGAGCATAAGCTGCACGTGCTGCATTAAGTCCCACAACACCTGCACCCAAAATAACAACAGCCGCAGGGGCAACACCGGTTAAACCCCCCAGTAATATCCCGCGTCCGTTCTGAGCGTGACTTCCTAAAAATCTTTCTCCCATTTGAACGGCTAACTGCCCTGCAATTTCGCTCATTGCTTGAAGAACAGGAAGTTCATCATTTTTCTCAATAAGTTCATAACTGATTGCAGTAATCTTCTTTTCAAGCAGTGAATTTACAATATTCTGCTTTCCGACAGCTAAATGAAGAAACGAAAACAAAATTTGATTATCCTGCAGCATACCGGCTTCTTCATCAGTTAAGGGTGCAATTTTGGCTACAAGTTCCGAACGTTGATATACTTCTTCACGTTCGTATACAATAGTTGCGCCAACTGCTCTATATTCTTCATCTGTAAAGTGACTTCCTTCGCCGGCTTCTGTTTCAATATAGACGCTGTGTCCGGATTTAACTAAAATATCAACTCCAGCAGGAGCTAAGGCAACTCTCTTTTCTTCAAGTCTTCTTTCTTTGGGAATGCCAATTCTCATGGTTAATATCTCTTTTTTGTATTATATTGGTTAAAAATACTTATAAATCTTTTTATAAGCAATTTGAATCATATGAGGGAAAATGGAACCCGGAAAACTATTTGTTGTCGCAACACCCATAGGAAATTTAGGTGATATAACTTTAAGAGCAATAGAAACGATTAGATCTATTGACTTTGTTATATGTGAGGATTCGAGGGAAGCATTAAAGCTTCTAAAACATCTCGAAATTGAAAAACCATTATTTGTTCTAAATGCAAGAAACGAAACCGATTCAATAAACAAAATAATTATGAAAATTGGGAATGGCGAAAATTGTGCTTTGACTTCCGATGCGGGAACACCTTGTATTTCAGATCCGGGAGTCAGACTCGTAAACGAGGCAATCAGAAACCAAATACAAGTAGTTGGAATTCCGGGTGCAAATGCGGCAATTTTAGCTTTAAGTATTTCAGGACTGCCAACAGATTCATTTGTATTTGAGGGATTTATCCCGCAGAAGAAAGGAAGACAGAAAAAACTAAAAGAATTAAGTGAAGAAAAAAGGACTATTGTTCTTTATGAATCAGTATATAGGATTGAAAAACTAATAAGCGAATTAGCGGAATATATGCCCGACAGATTTGTAGTTATCTGCCGGGAACTTACAAAAATGTTTGAAGAGTGTATGCGAGGATTTCCAAGTAATTTATTAGAGCAACTTTCACAAAGCAAAATCAAAGGCGAATTCGTCGTAATAATTGCACCAAAGTTTTGGAAAGAAAAAGTTTATTCAGAATCATAACGAATTAAAGAGTGAATATCATACTTTTTCAAAAGATCCCTACCTTTTAGAAAGTCAAGTTCAATCACGAAAGAAATTTGAACTACTTCTGCTCCTAACTTTTCAACTAATTTAGCCGCAGCTTCCATTGTGCCACCCGTTGCAAGTAAGTCATCGTGGAGCAAAACCTTATCCCCGGGAGCAAGAGCGTCTTTGTGAATCTGAATCTCGTCCGTGCCGTACTCAAGCTGATATGTTTCTGACTCAGTTTCGGCTGGAAGTTTGCCCGGTTTTCTGATCGGAATAAACCCGGCATTTAATTTTGCAGCGAGTGCTCCCCCAAAAATAAATCCACGTGATTCAATGCCAACAACTTTAGTTATCCCTTTGTTTTTACTAATGTTATAGAGATTTTCTAAAGTTGCTGCAAATCCATTCTGATCCTTAAGCAGAGTTGTAATATCTTTAAAAACTATTCCCTCGATCGGGAAATCCTTTACATCACGGATCAAATTTTTAAGAACCATAATATGCTCCCGTTAGTTTCTTTTTACTTTTCTATTTATGAATTTATTGAATTCTTTCTCAGAAAAACAATTTATAATTTCCTCAGGCTGAATACCGCCTTTCCTTGCAATCGAAATTCCGTAACTAATATTTGTAATTTCATCCACCGAATGAGCATCGGGATTTATCGAAAATCTACATCCCTTTTCTCTGGCGTAATAAAAGTTTCTCCAATCCAAATCCAAGCGGTAAGGATTAGCATTAATTTCAATAGCAACATCATTTGCAACACAAGCATCAATCACTTTTTGGATATTAACTTTATAACCTTCTCTTGAAAGTAAAAGTCTACCGGTCGGATGTGCAAGTAAATCTGTGTAAGGATTTTCAACTGCTTTTATTATTCGATTTGTCATTTCATCTTCTGAAAGAGTAAATATCGAATGAATTGAAGCTACAATAAAATCAAATCTCTTTAAAACTGATTCCTCATAATCAAGCGAGCCGTCCCTGAGAATATCCGATTCAATTCCTTGATAAACTTTAGCTTTACTCTTCCGATTAAATTCATCAATTTCTGACCTTTGCTTTTCAATCCTCTTCTCATCCAAACCGTTTGCATAAAAAGCTGTCTTGCTGTGATCGCAAACAGTAAAATATTTGAATCCAGTTTTCTTACCCTCAGTTACCATTTCTTCAAGCGTATTCATTCCGTCCGAATAAGTTGTGTGAAAGTGAAAAAAACCCTTAAAGTCATTCAAAGAGAGTGAGCTATTTTTTCTGAGATGCTCCGGATGTTTTAAAAAATCTTGCTCCCGCATTTCAGGAATTATGAAAGGCATTTGGAGATTACTAAAAATTTCTTCCTCTGATTTACCTTTTATATTTTCTTTGTGCTGTAATTCTTCAATAAATTTTTCCTCACCTGTAGAAAGAAAAAGAATTTGAGGGAGCAAGTTCGAATTTTCGACTAAAAATAGCTGTGTTCTTATCGGAGCATAAGATGATAGTTCCACACGATCCACGTTAAAAAGGGATTCTATCTCATTAAAATTAAAGGAATTAGGCAATTCATCTAAAAAATCACTTTTGCTAGAGACAAGAACAATTATCTCAATTTTAGAAATTACTTCACGAATTCTCCTCAGCTCTCCGGTTAAGTGGATTTGCTTGACAGACTTTAATTTCTGCAATTTCTCAGTCAACTCATTACCAATTTTCATTGCCTTGTGAATGTGTAGGAAGTCTTTGCTTTCCTTGATCATTTCAATTTCCGCTAATAGTTTCGCTTCTGTTTTTGCGCCAAATCCTTTTATTTCAGAAATCCGTCCTTCTCTGCAAGCGTGCTCCAGATCAGGAATCGATTTAATGCCGTGTTCCTCAACCAACTGTTTAACCTTTCGTGCTCCCATTCCACGAATATTAAACAGCTCAATAACATCCCCCGGAATTTGATCGAGCAATCCATTCAATTCTGTGGAAGTACCGTTGTCAATAAAATCCTTAATAAAAGCTAGAAGCCCTTTCCCAACTCCTTTGACTGCTTCTAAAGATCCATCTTCAAACATTGTTTTTATATCTTTATCAAGCCGGCGAATGTTGTTTGCACCATTTCGGAACGCAGCAACTTTAAATTTGTTTTCGCCGTTGTATTCAAGAATATCTGCAAACAGCTCAAGTTCTTTTATAAGTTCTTTCTTGAAAGACATATTTTACCTAAAATAAATTAAAGACGATTAGTACATTAACGATTCCCAAAACACTTCCTCCAACAATTTGAAGAATTGTGTGAAGCTTCAAATAATATCTTGACCATCCAACTAGGATAACAATCGGAAATAAAAAAATATATTTAATACTGATTAAGTAAATTAAAAAAAATATTGGCGTAATTACACCAAGAGCGTGAGCACTTATTTTCCAATATCGGTTAATTGCAAAAATCATTATAGAATTGATCAAATAAACCAACCAAAGTTTTATTGCAAGCAATTCATATGGTGTGAAAAAGTATAATATGAGAATTGATATAAGACTCAGAATCACGGCAGCGATATAAGGCAGTTTCCTCTGTTCTTTAATTTCGGCCTCGTTGTCATCGATTACTCCACTTTGCCTTAAGCGGAAAAATATATAGATAGGGAAAAGAAATCCTAACAAAAGTGCGGTTCCAATGATCAACAAAAGCGACTCATTATTTTGAGCAAAATTTATCGCAATAAAAATAAAAATCAGCAGCAAAGCCGAAGGAGGAACAAGCAGCGCAGATATAATTTTAGCAGCTTTGTGTTTGTTTGATCTCAATTATTTTCGATATCATTATTTGATAAAATCAATTTATCGTGCGATTCAAGTTCATTCAGATAATCATAAAGCAATATTTCCAACTCATCGTAAGTAACAATCTGCATAATCTGCTGACGTATTTTTGATGCGTTAAATAAGCCTTTAAGATAACCCGTATAATATTTTCTGAACGGAATTATTGCTCTTCGTTCGTCTTTTTCTTCCAATTCATAACGCAGATGCTTAAGGATTGTTTCTACTCTTTCATGGTGAGTTACTAAGGTTCTTACGCTACCGGTTTCGAGCAATTCTTTAGCTTGCTGGAATATCCAAGGATTTCCGATAGCGCCTCTGGCTATCATTACACCATCTGCATTAGTTTCGTCAAACGCACGTTTGATATCCTCAGGGGTAAAAATTCCGCCGTTCAAAATTACCGGAATATCAACAACTTCTTTGATCCTCGGAATCCAGCTCCAATCTGCCTCTCCGCTGTGACCTTGGCTCCTAGTTCTGCAATGAACGGTCAGAGCTTTTGCTCCGGCATCTTCAATCCTTTTTGCGATTTCAAGTATTAAAATATTTTCCTCATCCCAACCGAGTCTTGTTTTCACAGTGACGGGAATCTCAACCGCATCAACAATAGACTTAACCATTTTTTCCATATAATCCGGATCTTTGAGTAAACCGGCACCTGCGCCGCGCTTAGCAATTTTCTTAACCCAGCATCCGGCATTTATGTCGATTATATCAGGACTGAGCTTTTCGGAAATCTTTGCTGCTTCAACCATGGGTCCAATCTCGCCGCCGTATATTTGAATTCCAACCGGGCGTTCGAATTCAGTGATTTTCATTTTATCGGCAGTTTTCTTGTTATTTCTAATCAATCCATCGCTGTTTACAAATTCTGTGTAAACAACATCTGCGCCCATTTCTTTACAAAGTCTTCTGAAAGGCACACCCGTAATATCCTCCATCGGTGCAAGAAGAAGCGCCTTATTTATTTCTATGTCATTTATCTTAAACATTTTCTATAGTTACCATTTTTTGCGGTTTAATAAACAAATATGTTACAATAAATGCAATTGTGGTGAAGAACGCACCTGTTAAAAATGGAGCTTGATAGCCGAGAATATCAAAACTAATTCCTCCCCACAAAGGTCCTAAAACACGAGCAAGAGCGGACAGAGATTGATTTACACCCAACACAGCTCCTTGTTCTTTGTCTGGTGTAAATCTTGAAATTAAACTTAACAAAGCAGGTTGAAGGATTCCGGTTCCGATTGCAAGGATTATTACAACCAACGCCACGCCTAAAAAATTAATTCCATAGGGAAGGAACCCTAATCCTAGAATCGTAAAAAAAATTCCCGAAAGCAAAATATTTCTGTCATCGAATTTTTTTGCGATGATTCTCACTACATATCCTTGCATAATTGCTCCTACCAGTCCAATGATTCCAAACAGATAGCCGTTCTGTTGATCTGTGAATCCATAATGTTTTAATCCGAGAATGGCAAAGGTACCGTATATATTTGCCATGGAGAAAATCACAATGAAGAATATTATTACGTATAAACCTAGAGCTTTGCTTTTTAACACCCTTTGTGTAAATCCAATATCGATTAATTTGATTTTTATTTTTGCA
>JAGFIY010000151.1 GCA_024103215.1 Melioribacteraceae bacterium
ACTTTTCCAAACTCGATAGTTTTTAATACTGCTTTTACCAATTCAGCGTTTTTGTTAAAAACCATCGATTGATTTTTAATCAAATTTAATCCGAAATTCCTTTGAGAAGAATTTTCTGAGCGCACAAAATTAATTGTGAAGAATGGCTCGGATTTATTCCAATTGCCGCTTTCCGAAATCCACATCCCGCTTATATAAAGTTTGCCTTCTGCTTCTTTTACATTCAACGGCAGTTCTGAATTTATTCCCTTATAAATAAAATCGTCATTTGGGACTTCAAAAACAAAACTAAGGCCGCCAAGCGATTCATCTGCTTCAAGATAATAAGGAAGTTCCACAGAGTTGGATGTCAGTTTATCAAGATAAGTTGTTTCAATGCTTAAGAGATCCAATCTTCCGTCGAACATATCGATATAAGATAAATCAACATCACCGCTTATGATTGCCGAGATTATGGGAAATTGAGTGTCGGAGTGAACATCAATTATTCCGGGCTCTTCATAAATCCAATCCGGGACTGTAAATACATCAAGCAGACCGAAAATTTTATCCATAATCATAACTGCATCGTTCCATCTAATATGTCCGTCATTCGAAACGTCGCACACTTTAAATAATTGTGTTCTGTAATCGGGCTGCGTTCTTATTTTTGCCGCCATTTCCTGAACTATATAAGCATCGCGCATATTTACTGCGGAACTAAAATCCTCGTCCGAAAGCAGCAGTTTAACTTTATATTTTCCTACAGGTATGTTTTGAAATAGATATTCACCGTTTTGATCAGCTTGGGCATAATAAAACAGTTTAGAATAGTTTGGAACCGGTTCGAGCATTACTTGAGTAACTGCTGGATATCCGGTTTCTCCATATAAAATATTTCCTGTAACATTTGCTGTTTCCACTGCTTTAATTAGTTCCCATCCGCCGTCCGTGTGGAGATTCATCGGGTTAGCCATTCCAAGATATAATGCATCATCAACCAACATTGTGCGGATGCCGTAATTCATTTCATTCTCAACACCGTTAACACTTTCCTGAACCGCCGGCGAATTCGAATCATCGAAACGAAGCAGATCAGCACCGAAATCATAAGCCGGCAGTTGAATCTGCTCTTCAAGCGATTGATCTATTGTTGTTACTCTTGTAGAATCCTCGGGCAGATACATTGATGCAAATTGGTTCAATGTGGGAACTAAAATTTTGTAAATCAAAAAGACATGATCCATCGTTCCCGTATAAAGACGATTGTTATAATTTTCCATCGTCCATGTGTAGTTGTTAAAGAAGTTGTTGAACCCCGCCAAACCGAATTGAGGCATTACACCGCCCATATTATTTGGAACGATTTGCCAACCTTCAATGGGATCGTATGCGGGAAGCATCGGCATACCGTAAAGAAGTGAGACTTCCTGTGTCGGTTCACCGAAATCCTTACCTTTAAAAATTGTAACCGCACGCCAAGTACCAAAGGCAGCGGCAAGTATATCAAATATATCGTCCGGTGGAAAAACCGTCAGATGGGCAACCGTTGCCATTAATGGTACGTGCATTGTCCCCCAATATAATTCTCCATTATAGGACATAAGAGCACCGCCGCCGTAGGTTAAAGCAGTAATCATATCCGGTTCGTAATCAGCAACGCTCCAGACTTTCTGCCAGGCATCTTTGTCTGTACCATTGAGACCGTCAGCATCTATAGGCGGACTCATCCATAAACCGGATTGAGCTCCTCCAACTCCTAAGCCTACAGGCCATGTCGAAATAAATATCCTTCCATCGTGGAAGGCTAACTCAGCCCCTTGAGTATCAAGATTTCCAACGATTTCAAAATCGAAAGGTGAGCTTAAATCACCGTTCCATCGCAGAACTTTCCCGTCAACAGTAGTTCCGATTGCCGTGTAGAGAACATCGTCAACAACCAGCCATTTTCTAATATTGTTTGCTTGAGTACCGTCTGCAAGAAGATTTAAATTATGAGCGCCAATAAACTGTCCGGTCAAACCATTAAATGCAAAAATATTAATTCCACCGGTAAGAGCCGGTCCTGCCATAAAAACAACACCGTTGTGAGAACCGCCGCTTCTTATTCCTACAGTTGTCATTAACATTTGAGTATAAGGGGGAGTTACGCTCCATGTTTTATCATACTCGGTTTCGGATTCGCTGTCATACATAAAAATACGCGGCGGGCGCCAATCACGGATTGAAGGAGGAAGATTCGGATAATTGGAGTTTTCTCCGAATTCGCAAACCCAGCAGTCGTTCATATTTGCAGTTGTTGTTTGGAGATATCCACCCATAACCAAACAGTGAACGTTTGGACCGGTTCCCCACCAGATGTTTTTTTCTGTTTTTGCCAATCCCCAAACATAGGCTTGGTTTGTTTTGGGTGTGCCTCCGAACGAAGTGATAAACGGATTATAATTGTTGTTGCCATGCCCGATACCGTAAAAATCTTCATCGGGTTGTGCTTTTGCAATTTTGTCCAAGTTAAGTATTGAGGAGGGAAGTTTATTGAGCCCCCCGCTGTTTGAGGCATAAGTATCCAGCCAGAACTGCTGAATATCAAGCCACGTTTTTGAACTATCCTGTCCGAAAGTAAAAGAAAAGAATAAAACAAAGATTGTAATCAGTTTTAGGATGGGACGTTTGAATTTAACGAGTTCCATAGAACCCCCGAAATAATTTATTTGAAATTGTTAATTAATTCCGGGAAACGTTAAACAGGAATTTTAGTTGGAAATTTAATTTACTAAGTAAGGAAAATATTCATTCAAAGTCATTGTTTAAAGTAATTATTATTTGATCAAATAAAATGGTTTGATTTCGTAGTTCTAAGGACATGGGGTTGGATTTTCTCAACTAAATACTGTTTCTGAGTAAATCTAATTTGTTCATTTTTTGATAACTTGCCGTTATGAAAAACTTTCTTCTAGTCGCGGCGATAATACTGGGAGTTTTTATTCCTGCCGGAGCTTCGTTTTCATTCCTAATTAAATATTTATTGATGGGAATGTTGTTCTTCACATTTCTTAAAATGAGCATTAAAAAGTGGAGATTAACCAAAAGTCATTTATTGATTCCGCTATTTACGTTTTCTCTTTCTTTGATTTTATTTTTATTGCTTAAGGATATCAATTTAGACTTGGCTCAAGTTGTTTTTCTTTCTATAGCTGCCCCGACGGCAATTGCCGCACCTTCGATTATTAGTCTTCTTAAAGGCAATATTGACTACACATTTATTTCGGTTTTAATAACGAACTTCGCATCCGCAGTCTTTTTCCCTGTAGCATTATCACTATTAATAATTGAAGATGTTTTTATTCCGGTAATCGATATATTGATGCCTGTTTTAACAGTAATACTAATTCCCTTTGCTGCGGCAATTTTGTTGAGATTTATATCCGGCAGATCTAACGGAAAAATAAAATTACCGAAGGATTTAACATTTTATCTGCTTGTTATCAATATTTATTTAGGTGTGGCTAAAGCATCGGACTTCGTAAGGAATGATGTAGATACGGATGATAATATCATTTTTGGAATTGCTATAGCTATAGCGGTTATTACTGTTATGAATTTTTCTGTAGGATATTTTTTTGGGGAGAAGAATTTGAAAATCGAATCTTCTCAATCGCTGGGCCAAAAGAATAATGCGTTCTTAATTTGGATAGCGCTTACTTTCATAAACCCGTTAGTCGCAGTAGGACCGGTCTGCTACATAGTCTATCAAAACTTTTATATTTCTTATCAGCTCTACAGAAAAGATAAAGAAAAAGTTATTGCTTCATCATCTCCTTAACTGTGGCAGCAATCTTAATTTCTCCGGCATTTTTAAATTTAAGCACGAAACTTCTTTCAGCTCCGGGAGCAAGATCTTCGTTCAAGCCGATAAGCATAACATGGAAACTCATCGGTTTCAGTTCAACTTTTGATTTAGCCGGTATTTCCAAAAATTCAATATGGCGCATTCCCATCATATCGTCTTCGGTTTTAAAAGATTCATGAACTTCAACAACTTGAGCAACGTCTGACTCAACATCATAGAGTGTATCGGCTTTATCTGTTTGATTGTTTATAACAAGAAATAATGCCGTGTTACGGTTCTGTGTGCCGGGACGAATCCAAGGGTTTTCAATTGTTAATTCCGATGATGAAATTTTTTCGGCTTCATCAGCAGGTTGATCTTTTGTGTCGCCGTTATCTCCACAACCGATAAAAAATAAGAAGAAAAGAATAATCGATATCATTTTTAATAAATTTTTCATAGTTACTCCGCTAGATCTATTATATCATTTGTGATTTCTTCAATGTTAATTGTACTGCCGGGGTAATTTTTTCTGATTTTTCCTTGTTCGTCAAAAAGAGAAATTCTGTCTGTGTGAACATAAAATATAATCTCTTTTTCATTTATCATTGTTGTGTCGTTAGGTATAGCAAAGATGCCTATTCGTTTCATAAGCGATTCTATTGTTTCTTTTTCTCCGGTTAAGAAAGTGAAGTTTGATTCGTCGATATTTCTTAGTTCAGCGTATTCTTTCAACACTTCGGGAGTATCAACTTCGGGATCAAAACTAATTGCAACGAATTCTATATTCTTAATTTTTTGTTCATTTATTTCTTTTTGAATTAACCTCAGGTTATTAGTGGTCAGCGGACAAATATCCGGGCAGTTGGTAAATATATATCCCACTACTGCTACTTTTCCCTTAAAAAGATCGGGGAATTTAACAGTCTCATTTTTTTGATTTACCAAAGTGAAGCTTTCATTTGATAGATCTTCTACAACTCCAAATTTTGATTTGCAGCCGAAAAACAAAAGCAGCAATATTACTAGAGTGGAAAGTAACTTTTTCATAATTATTATCTGTTAATTTTCTCTTACAAAAGTAGCGTTTACTCAGCTTATTATCTATTGGTCTTTTTCTAAGTAAATAGATAATTACGATTAATCAGCAGCTTAAGTGGATTAAAAATTATAACATAATCTTTTATTGTCATCTTGGAATGTTTTCATAATATTTGAAGCTTCAAAAGTACTTAATACGCAATGAACCCATATAAAGGACTAAAAGGATTACCTAGAAACGTTTGGCTTATATCTATCGGCTCGCTTATTAACCGGGCGGGTACGATGGTGCTACCCTTTCTTGCTTTATATTTAACGCAAGGTTTGAATTATTCGGTTTCGGAATCCGGAATTGTTATTGCTAGTTACGGAATTGGCAGCCTGATATGTGCCCCTTTAGCCGGGCGATTAAGCGATAAGATTGGATCTCTTAAACTGATGAAATATTCTTTGCTCCTTTCCGGTGCAGTATTTTTGTTATACTCTTTTGTAACGAGCTATTATTTGTTGATTGTGATAAGTATTGTTCTTGCAATTATATCCGAATCATTTCGTCCAGCAAGTATGGCGTTCATTTCTGATCAAACAACACACAAGCAAAGGAAGACAGCATTTGCACTTTATAGATTGGCAATCAATGCGGGAATGAGCATCGGTCCCGTTGCCGGAGGTTTTCTGAGCGCAATTGATTTTCATTTGCTGTTTTATTTTAACGCCGCTGCTGCAATTGGATCGAGTGCATTTTTCTTCTTTTCAAAATGGGAGGAAAAAATAGAAGAATCAGAATCAATCGATGTTTCTTCCACAGTTAAATTATCCGGAACAAACGTTTTAAAGGATTTCCGGTTAATCTATTTTCTAATTGCTTTTCTTCCGGTTCTAATAGTTTTCTTTCAGATCCTTAGTACAATTCCTCTCTATATTGTGACCGAACTTGGATTCAGTAAATCAACTTTTGGAATTTTGCTTGCGGTGAACACCTTGCTTGTGATCTTTGTCGAAGTTCCATTAAACAGTGCGATGAATGAGTGGAATGATATAAAGTCGCTGTTCCTCGGATGCATACTAACCGCTGTGGGCTTTGGAGCAATGGCTTTTTCGCGGGATGTATTTTCGCTGGTTATTTCAATTACGATCTGGACTTTCGGCGAGATGATTATTTTTCCCGCTTCATCAGCATATATTTCAAATATCGCGGTTAAAGGAAAAACCGGGGAGTACATGGGTTATTATCAAATGAATGCCGCATTATCCTTTCTGCTGGCGCCCGCAGTCGGTGCTTGGATTTTTGATTCGTTTGGTTCTTTCAATTTGTGGATTGCATCATTTGTGCTTTCCCTTATCTCGGGCTTCGCATTAATAGCAAATAAAAAATTATCAGTCAGCTCAAAATAATTCTATCCCCCATTATACATTATGTGCAGGGGTGGTCGAAGACAAAATTTCCCTTTACTTAATAAAATTTGCGGGATACTTTATTTTTAGACCTTTCTTATATTTAATAATTGTTTAGAATAATTTACTGTATGAATTTTATTCCAGAAATATCTTTTGCGGGTGCTGTCGTATCTCTTTTCCTTTTCCTCTATAATTTTTTATCCAAAATTGAAGCAAAAGGAAAAAGGTATCTTTCGCTAATAATGTTTATTTCCTTTCTCATATTCGCATACGATTATTTGTTTTCGACAGGAAGAATAACAGGGGCAGGATTGACTTTTGTTATCTATTATCCTTTAATATTTTTGTTTTTCCCGCTTCTTTATAAATATCTCTTATTTATTGCTTCCGATGATAATGACAGAACAATCATTAAGATATTCAATTACCTGCCTGCAGCTGTATTCATTATTTGCTCCGTATTTTATTTTTTTGTGAATGATTCTAATAATTTAATAGTCTCGGTAAATAATATTTACGGTATCGAAGGTACTGATCCAAAAATAAATATATTCATCAAGGTAATATTTATCCTGTACTATATTCAATTCGGCATTTTTGTCTCTGTATTTATCATGATGTATATACATCATAAGAAAAATCAGGCAGAATTGATCAAAAAGCAAAAACCGGTAATTCCTCATTGGATTTTCTTTCTGATTTTTGCAATAATTTTTTATGAAGTTATTTACAGCTTTGTAATGTTAATTGAACTGTTTGAAAGTCAGGGATATATATTGGGACAAACAGCAAATTTGCTTTTGCTTTTCGTTGTAGGATTTGTCAGCATTAGGCATGATGAGCTGCTTCTTGAAATTAAACTAAATACCGCATTATCACTAAATGAATCAAAAAGAAACAAATCTAATAAAGAGTATCACGACGAAAAGAAAGAAGAAATTACATCATTGCTTGTTGACTTGATGGAAACACATAAATTATACAGAAACCCAAACGTTAAAATCGAACACATAGCTAAAAGAATAGCAGTTCCGGTTAACAGGTTATCACATATTATTAATTTGTCATTTAATATGAATTTCTCTCAGTACGTCAATAAATATAGAATAGAAGAAGCAATTGAACTTCTTGAACAACCGAATGCAAAAATTGAAAAAGTCTTTCAAGAGGTAGGGTACTATACACGAAGCACTTTCAACAGAGCCTTTAAAGTTCACACCGGTTTAACCCCAACAGAATTTTTAATTAAAAGATGATAAATCCAATTTGAGGCAAATTCCAATTTGCAACATGATCTGTTTGTAAGTAATCATTTTCTTGGTTATTAATAATTAGATAAAAGCTAAATAAATCACATTTTTATTTCTAAGATTGTTTGTACGTATGAGATGTTAAATCTTTTGCAAATGGAAAACTTTACTAAATAAATTTCAGAGGAAATTATGAAAAAGTCGATTTTAGTATTAGCCTTTATGATTTTTGGAATTCTTTTGCAAGCGCAAGAAGTCACTTTTTGGACAGGGGCAAAAAATAATGATTGGAATGATCCTGAAAACTGGGGCGAGAACGGGGTTCCCGGAGAAAACACCCATGCTGTGATTGAGGAAGATGCCCCAAATTATCCCGATATACCTGAAGGTACAAATATTGTCTGTGGTTCCATTCAGAATAGCGGCTACTTGGGAATTTCTGGAGGAACCATAACATGCGGTTCTTTTTCACAGTCTGGAGGGGGGATAGATATCAATTCAGGTGGACTTAAAGTAAACGGTGATGCAAGTCTTCAATTTAATGGGTTTATTATGATTGGAGATACTTCGGGTGCCGCAGCAGTATTCGAATGTGAAAATTTTAACCAGTATTACGGTGGGGGAAACTTATTGGTTGGATTTAACGGTCAATTAAAAGTAAACGGAGTTGCCGATATTGAGGGAAACAATCAAGTTAAAATTAATGGGGGAAGTGAAAATTCCACAAAAATGCTGAAACTTGAAGGAACTTTAGAGCTCAACGGAGGGGATTTTTTCGCTTCCAACGGGATTAATTCAGGTGAAAATTCTGTTATATCATTAGTCCACAACGAATCCGATTTCCATTTTTCTGGTAATGAAGGAGAAGACTTTCTCTGTAATGGGCAAATCAAAATAGAAGCAGGAATACTCTTTGCTTCTAACGAGCGTGCCTTGGTTGGCGGACCCAACAGCAATATTTCTGTAACCGGCGGAATACTCTCGGTGGAAAAATTTGACTCTCAAGGTAAAGTTGACGTTAATGGAGGTGAAGCCTTTATTCAAAACACAGCAATCGAGGATACTTTCAGGGTTGCACTGGGCTTGTTAGATGTGTATGGCAGTTTGCAAGTAAGCCCCACCGGAATCTTGCAGTTAGAAGGAGGAAGCACAAATGTCCACGGTCCTGATGGTTCTTTGGTTCAAAATAATGGAACGGTTCAGGTCACAGGCGGCTTTTCAAAATGGGAGAACGAAGTTAACAACAACAGAACCTTTATATTTTTTGATCCTGATACAGGGAATCGGGCTTCAAATCTTTTGGGAGGATTAAGTGAAATAACTTTAGCGTTGGTGAGGTTCGAAAAGATTATCATAAACAACGGATCATTTGACCAGAGAAGCGGAAATATAGAGTTTGTTGATGATTTTCAAAACAACAACAGATTAAATCTGTTTGCAGGCAGTTTGAATGCGGTAAATATTATAAATAACGGGATACTTTTTCAAAACGAAAATCACGTATTGGACTTAACGGGTGAAATCGTAAATAACGGTGCTCTCGAAAATCAAATTTCAAAAGAAGTCGGCGGTGGAGAAACAACCACATTTGATTTGGAAGGAGAGATATTCTTGGAAATAACCGCACAAAACGCCGGATTGGGTGTTACAAGCGTTACTTTTGGGAGAGGAGCAACATGTTCTCAAGATGCATTCGGCAGCGGTTGTCCACCCGCGCCCAGATCTATTAAAAGATATTTTAATATTACTCCCGAGCAAAACGAACTAACGTCAATAAAATTCTACTATTTCAGCGATGAGTTGAACGGACAAATACATGGCGGAGATATGAACCTCTTTAATTACATGTCCGAAAATAATATGTGGAAAAAAGCTGGTTATTTTGATGAAGGTGAAGAGCAATGGGTTGATGCGGTATTAACGGAATTCGGCGGGAGCGGAACTATTGGTGATCCATATTATGTCGAATTTGCAGGAGTCGGGAGTTTTTCTCCTTTTGTTATTTCAAGTGCAAATACTCCTCAATCGGTTGAGCTTGTTTCTTTTACCGGGGAATTAATGAGCGATCATGTTGTTCTCAATTGGGAAACGTTATCAGAAATCGACAATGTCGGGTTCGATGTTGAAAGATCAACCGAAGAATTCCCGAACGTTTGGGAAACTCTCGGTTTTGTTGAAGGAAATGGAACATCGACAGTAGTTAATCAATATTCATTTGTTGACAACGATTTACCGATAACGGATTCAGTAATTTATAGATTGAAACAAATTGATTTAGGAGGAACATTTGCATATACAAATTCAATCATTGTTGATATAACTACTTCTGTTGATAACGAAATTATTAATTATAAGTTTTCGCTCGAACAGAATTATCCAAATCCATTCAACCCAACTACAAAAATAAAATTCACAATACCAAGCGTAGAGGACGCAAAAATTGAGTCCACAACAACAAAATTAGTTGTATATGATATCCTCGGGCGAGAAGTTGCAATGCTTTTAAACGAACACTTGAATCCGGGAGAATACGAGGTCGAGCTTAATGCGGAAGGTTTATCTTCCGGAATTTATTACTACCGGCTCGAAGCCATTAGTCACAACCAAACAAGGAAGATGATTTTGATCAAATAATCACAATTACATTAAAGTTTTAATTATATAACAAATGACTTATTTTTGCTTTCGTCGGCAGCCGGAAAAATCCGCTTGTTGGTCAAATTAATTTTTTACTTACCGAAGTAATCTTTAGATTTAAAACATAATTTTTTTCTAAATTTATCGTATTATATTTATCCACAACCTTTTCAAATCATTTAATAAGTTCATTATAAAGGAAAGTTTTCTTTGGAATTGAGCATTCTAAATTTACTGTTGGTTCTGCTCGTTGCATGGATTGGAGGGCTGGCTGCAACCAGGCTTGGTTATCCGTCAGTATTGGGAGAACTACTGGCAGGAATATTATTTGGTCCGCCGCTTCTTGGAATATTATTCGGAAGCGAAGCAATTGCCGTTCTTGCTGAACTGGGTGTATTGATGATGATGCTCTACATCGGTATGGAAATTGATCCAAGGGAATTGGGGAAAGCTTCAAAGGGGGGAATACTTGCTGCTCTCGGCGGTTTTATTGTTCCATTTGCTCTGGGTTTGTGGATTGTCGTTGACGGCGGCGGAACTGTTATTGCCGGTGTTTTCGTCGGCATGGCAATGGGTGTAACGTCGCTTGCAACCAAATCAAGAATTTTAGTCGATCTTAAAATACTCGATACCCGCGTTGCTCATGTTATGCTTGCCGGAGCGCTTGTTGCCGATACTCTATCTTTAATTATCTTTGCTGGAATAATTAGCTTTGCAACTGCTGGTCAACTTGATTTAGTCAATATTTCCGTAATCGCACTAAAAGTTATTCTGTTCTTTTTTGTTTCATGGTTCTTGGGATATAAAGTTTTTCCGCCGTTTTACAAGTGGCTGAAGAAAAAGAACTTCACCGGAAGAACATTCAACGCTACGTTAATTTTATTGATTGCTCTCGCCTTTGCCGAACTTGCTCATCTTGCCGAATTGCACGGAATACTTGGGGCATTTATAGCTGGATTGGTACTCAGAGAAGCAATCGCGGTTAAAAAACTTTCTCACGAATTAACGGATCTTGTTAAAGATGTTTCGCTCGGATTTCTTGCCCCCATTTTTTTCGTAACAGCAGGATTTCAGGTTTCGCTTGAAGTTATTCAGACAGATACATATTTGTTGATAATGACAATTCTTTTGGCAACCGTAGGAAAAATTGTTGGAACTGCACTATTCTATTTACCAAGTGGATTCGGATGGCGCGAAGGAGTGACAATCGGCGCGGGAATGAACGGTCGTGGCGCAGTAGAAATTGTAATTGCAGGAATCGGTTTAAACGCCGGAATTATTTCGCAGGAAATTTTTTCAATATTAGTTTTTATGGCTATCATTACCACGGCTACGGTTCCTGTTCTTCTAAAAAGTGGAATCGACTGGCTTGAAAAAAGAAACGAACTGGCGAGATCAACAGTCGGTAAGGATGATATCGTAATTATCGGTGCGGGCTCGCTTGCGAGACTTTTTGCGAAAGCACTTATTTCAAAACGCCCAATCACTCTGATTGATTCAAACGAAGGAAATTGTGTAAAGGCAAAAGAGATGGGGTTGAAAGCTATTTATGGCGATGCGCTCGACGACGTTGTGCTTAGAGATGCCGGAATTGATTCGACCGGGATGATAATTGCCATGACTCCGAACGCTGAGGTCAATGTGCTAGTAGCAAAACGTTCTTCCGAAGAGTTTCTTGTTCCGCAAATTTTTGCCGCAATAATTGACGACAGAGAAAAAGGTTTGATAAAACAACTGGAAACATTTGGCGGACAGCTTTTATTCAACAATAAAATAAAAATTTCTGAATGGGAAAATTTGATAGATAATGATCAAATTATGCTCGAGCAAATTCATATTGAAACTCCGTCAAGAGAAGAGATCGAAAAGAAAATCCCCAAAGATGCGCTGCCAATGATAATTGTTCGGGATAACAAGAAATTCATTTATAATGGTATTCAAAGTATCCGTAAGGGAGATATTATACTTGCACTTTTTGTAAAAAAATATACAACCCAAGAATAGATTTTACCCAGCAATTAAACCATCCTTAATTTTTTAATCTAGATACAACAATAAACTCAGCAGTCTTTTAACAAAATGCTTTTGATAGATCGAAAACATTTAAAGTATAGTGGTGATAAAGAAGTTGGTGGAAGTTAAGCAAATAATATAACAGAAAGCACAAAATTAAGCTTATTAAAATTCGGATATATGTGTTCTAATAGGCATAATTAGAACGTTATATCGCAAAACGCTTTTCACAATAAAATTGTTTACATGATAAAGTAATTGTGACCAGTTAGATTGATTTTTTAAACAATAATCCTTAATTAGGATATAAACATCTAATTAAAACGATTTATAAATATTTTGACTAGTTGTCAGTTCGTGAAAGTAGTATAAGTCTTTAATATAAATATAACTTTATTGAGGTTTAAGTATGAAAAACTTCCTGCTTACCTTAATACCGAAGAACTTCCCGCTTCATCTTCGCAAAATTGAATTACAACAAAAATATATGAAATATAATGGGATAGATAAATTTTTATCTTTCCTGAACAACACGGCTAGCGTAATATTTTCGCTGACCTCACTAGAACTTTTTTGTCTTGCACAAAGACTGGGGCAAAGATGGTTGTATTAAATAATGTTGCTTTCCAATAATTAGGATGATGATCAGCGACTAAGCTGTTAGCTAAACTACTAGTTCTTAGTAAATCATAGATTATAATTTGAGAGGAAAACAAAATGAAAAGAATATTATTTATCATATTCATCTTCTCAATCACTACAGCTATATTTTCCCAAACAGCGGGAGACTTTCAAAGCAAAACTACTGGAAGTTGGACATCGTTTTCCACCTGGCAAACTTATAACGGCAGTGAATGGGAGGACGCCGCAACAACACCCACCAGCGCATCCGGCGTGGTGACGATACTGAACGGCCATACGGTAACTATAAATTCAACATTAACAATCGATCAGACTATTGTGGATGCAGGCGGCATATTAACGGTAGATCTAAGCAGTTCTGAAACTCTGACCATCAATAACGGCACCGGAGATGACCTAACCGTAAACGGTACGCTGAATCTTGATGGCGTTCTATCTAATGGAGGAAATGGATTGACCGGCTCGGGCAAAACGGTCATCAACGGCACCTGTAACTGGATCAGCGGTCATATCACCAGCACCGATTTCAATATAGCTTCCAGTGGCGTGATGAATATGGAAGGCAGCGGCGAGTGCAGAATTAACTGGGATGGCGTCGTCAACAATGCCGGAACGGTAAATTTTGCAAAGTCCGGTGTGGCATTCGTGATGTATTATAACGGTACCTTTAACAATCTCAACGGCGGTGTTTTCGAAGCGACCACTAATCAGTCAATATATCACAGGAATGACCTGAGTTCGGGTAATATGCCGGAATTCAATAATGCCGGAATTTTCCGAAAAAAGACCGGCACGGGCACAACGACCGTTTACAAGATGGAATTCAACAATACCGGAACGGTCGATGTGCAAACAGGCACCTTGAAATTCTATGATTTAGGCAAAGGCACTCATAGCGGCACCTTTACCATTGCCTCAGGAGCTAAGATCCTTTCGGATTATTGTACGCAGAACTTTTCGGAAGGTAGCGAGATCAACGGCGCCGGTGAATTTGAAACGGTACACTTAAATAATTGCAATATGTCGGGCACCGGAAACGGCACGGTCATCGGCTCGGATATTACATTCAAACTTTCAGAGAATTCAACACTTAACGGAGATGGCAAACTCAGTGTTAACGGGACCTTTGAATGGACATCAACCGGATTTATTGAAGTGGAGGTGTTCATAATCAGTCAAGGAGGCAAGCTTAATATCAGCGGGGACAACCGAAAAACCTTCAGAGCTTATCCACACGGTACCAATAAAATTGACAATTATGGAACGATAACCTGGACGGGTACGGGAGCAATAGGTGGATATGGCCCGATTAATAATAAAAGCACAGGGGTAACCGATATTCAAAATGACGCAACCTTAGATTGCAGCGATGGTGCGTGGACGGTTATAAACGATGGCTTAATCAAAAAATCAGCCGGCACTGGTACGTCAAGATTCTGTGCCAATTTAACCAATAATGGCACATTACAGATCGAAACCGGAACACTGGATTTGTATTACGGCACTTTCACCAATTATAGCGACAACAGTGGACATCCGCGGCTTAATGGGGGAATATATAATTTGCATGGAAAGTTAAAATTTAAAGCCCAGTATGATCGCCCCATTGAAGGCAACAATGCGGAAATTATTCTTGACGGATCGGAATCCGGCATTCTATTATTCGATGGCAGCAATGCCCTGATTAACCTTGCAAGCATTACTGCTGACGGAAGTCTGACCCTCCGTAACAGCCGTGATTTTTCAAGTGGAGCTGCAGCGTTCACGAATTATGGTACCCTTGACTGCGGTTCGAATGTGTTTTCCAACAACGGAAATTTTACAAATGCTGATAATGCCTGGCTGATCATCGGTTCACCGGATGGTATAGCATCTTCAGGAAGCAGCGGCAATATTCAGAGCAGTGGGACACGCACATTTCATACCGGCGGCAAGTATTATTATAACGGAACTTCAGCACAGGTAACCGGCAGCGGTTTGCCTGCAACTGTAAGAAATCTGAAAATTGAGAAGGGCACGGGAGTAACGTTAAATTCTGGCGCAAGTGTAACGGACACATTAGCCCTAAACGAAGGCGCTTTAACAACGGGTGCAAATATTTTGACGCTGGGTACTTCTGCTGCAAGTGTCGGCACTTTGACCCGCACGAACGGAAAGATTATCGGAAATTTTAAACGGTGGATTGCAGCCGAAACAGTAAACGATATTCTGTTTCCAATTGGAACCGCAAATAATTACCGACCGGCTAACATTAGTTTTACATCTGCTCCAACAACCGGCGGAACATTAACAACGTTCTTTACTTCAAGCAATCCCGGCACTGCAGGTTTGCCTTTGAATGATGGAGAAGCAAATATTCAGAATATTGGTCAGGACGGATACTGGACAATTACTCCGGACGATGGTTTAAGCGGTGGCACATACAATATTGATTTAACTGCCGATGGTTTCAGCGGAATAGTAGATTATACAAAACTTCATCTTTTAAAAAGGGAAAACAGTGGCAGTAATTGGACAGCCTCAGGCACTCATAGCGTATGCACGGGCACTAACGAATGTCCGGGATTACATAGAGTTGGGCTGGGTTCATTCTCAGAATTTGGAGTTGGCAGTACTTCAGAAAATCCATTACCTGTCGAGTTAACATACTTCGAAGGAACTGCGACTGAAGAAGGAGTTATGTTGAGTTGGGAAACAGAAACGGAAGTAAACAACTATGGCTTTGAGATTCTTTGCTTCTCTCAGAATGACAGTCATTCTGAGGATCAGAGCGACGAAGAATCTTGGGAGAAAATAGGATTTGCTCAAGGACACGGAAACAGCAACTCGCCAAAGTATTATTCATACAAAGATGAAAAATCCGGGAGTGGAACAATAAGTTACCGTTTAAGACAGATAGATACAGACGGAAAGTTTGAATATTCAGAAATAGTAGTAATAGAGATAGATGAACGGCTTCCAACAAAGTTCGAACTATATCAAAACTATCCAAATCCGTTTAACCCAAGCACAAGAATTAAGTTTGATATACCTGATTTCATTGCGAGTCCCGATAGAATCGGGACAAAACAATCTGTTCAAACATCACTCAAAATTTACGACATCCTCGGTAGAGAAGTTACAACACTTGTAAACGATTATCTTAAACCGGGTAATTACGAAGTAAATTTTGATGGAAGTAATCTTTCCGGGGGAGTTTATTTTTATAGAATAAAAGCCGGAAACGAATATCAATCGGTAAAGAAGATGCTGCTATTGAAATAATAAATAGAGATGGAGTTTTTACACTGTCTCTGCTTTATAATTTCTCAAAAAAAATCCTAAAAAATGGATTATTAGAATTAAAGTCCCAAAAGTTTTTATCCACCGACGAGTTGTCCGAATATTTTTCTGTTACTATTCTCTAATATTGTTATCTTATTAAACAAATTGACCAACCGTAACTGGTATGATTGTGAAATTCATATCTAAGTATGTAATACTGCTTCTTGCAATAAACATCGTTATTTATCCGCAAGATGAAATAAGCTTTGAAAGATACTCTCTTGAGGACGGATTATCTCAAAGTGTTGTTCTTGATATTGTGCAGGATTCAAAAGGATTTATCTGGATTGCAACACAAGACGGACTAAATAGATTTGACGGTTATGAGTTCAAAGTCTACAAGAATAATCCAAACGACTCTAATTCTATTTCAGAAAATTGGATAAATGTTTTACATCTTGACGAAAAAGAAAATCTCTGGCTAGGAACCGAATACGGCGGATTAAACAGAATTGACCTTAAAACCGGAACGGTCACACGATTCGTTTCCGATTCAACAAACCTTAATTCACTTTCGCACAATACAATTCGCGACATAAAAGAAGATGCTGATGGAAATTTATGGATAGGCACTTGGGGCGGAGGAATTTCTGTTTACAATAAAAGCAGTAATATTTTTACAATTCATAAAAATAGTTCCGGAGATATAAACTCGGTAAGCAGCAACTTTATTCGTGCTATTAGTATTACGCAAAACGGGACGATATGGATAGGCACAGGCGATGGGCTGAATAAATTCAATAAAGCGAAAAATAATTTTGTAAGATTTTATCACGATGAAAACAACGACAACAGTTTAACAGAGAATTTTATCGTCTCTCTTTACGAAGATAAAAATCAGAGGCTATGGATCTGTACACGCAAAGGAATGAATTATTTTGATCGGCAAACTGGCAATATTGTTCGACTTGTAAATGATCCGGATAATCCAGATTCATTTCCCGCCAATATTGTGTTGGATGCATTTCAAGACAAGGATTCGACATTTTGGATCGCCACTTACCTAAACGGAATTATCAAATTTAATTATGCACAGGATATACAAAATATAGAATATAAGATTTACAAGAATGATGACACTAATCCCAAAAGTATAAGCGGCAATTATGTTAGAAAAATTTTTCAAGATAGAGGCGGTACGATGTGGGCTGGCACTTGGGGTGCGGGATTAAACAAGTTTAAGCCGCAGCCTCCTAAATTCAATCACGTTAGAGCAGATAAAAAACAGAAAATAAGTTTATCATATCCTTATGTTAGATCTTTTATGGTTGATAATGATTCAAATCTGTGGGTCGGTACACACGGCAAAGGAATTGATATTTTCAACAGAACATTCACCACAAAAGAAAACCAAAATCTTTCCAAGATTGACCTCAGCGGTTTAAGTGAGAATACGGTGTTCTCGATGTATCAAGATGTTAATATTGTTTGGATTGCAACTGATGACGGACTTTTTAAATACAACATTTCCGAAAAACAAACTTCAAAAATTTCATTTGATGAAAAAATATACTCGCCTACTAACCGTAAACTCCGCATTAAACAAATACATCCTTTTAGAAATCATTTGTTGTTTGCAACACAAAGCGGTATTGGAATCTACAATCCGGTCGACAATAATTTTCAATACTTTAGTGATCTTTCCGAAGCGGGAAATAACATTCTAGACAAACAAGTAAACTTTATGGTTTTTGATCACAAAGATAATCTCTGGGTTGCAACGGCGTTTGACGGTTTGTATAGAATGACTTTCGACAAAGATGAAAGAAATATTTTCCCGGTTGACATACAATTATACGTAAGCGGTGATGCAGAGAATGACATCAGCGATAACAAAATCAATCACATTTGTGTTGCCAAAAACGGTATAGTTTGGATAGGCACAAACCAAGGATTGAACAGACTCGATCCGTCAAGCGGAGAAATATCTTTCTATCTTGAGGAAGATGGACTTGCGAACAATTTGATTTACGGTATTCTCGAAGATGACTACGGCAACCTTTGGATAAGCACTAACAACGGTTTATCAAAATCCTTTATCAAAAACGGCAAACGTGTCTTTAGAAATTATACTAAACGAGATGGTTTGCAAAGCAATGAATTTAATCAAGCGTCTTGTTACAAAGCATTGGACGGAACACTTTACTTCGGCGGCATAAACGGTTTTAATTATTTTAAGCCGGAAGAAATAAAAGATAATCTAAATTTACCTCAGATAGCGATAACAAAAATTAAAGTGATCGATAAGGAAATCGATCCCAGAAAATTAGAGAACAATACTTTGGAAGTATCTTACTTTCAAAATATTCTTTCGTTCACATTTGCTGCGCTTGAGTTTACCGATCCTGTAAGAAATCAATACAAGTATCTGCTCGAAGGTTTTCATAACGAATGGATCGATGCGGGTAATTTCCGCTACGCTTCTTTTACAAATTTAGATCCCGGCGAATATAAACTGAAAGTAATTGCTTCAAATAATGATGGTCTTTGGAATAATGAACCGGCAGTTTTGAACCTAGTTGTAAATCCGCCGTTTTATAGAACATATTGGTTTTATGCGTTAGTCGTTTTTACCGTCGGCTTTATCCTGTATAGATTTTATTATTTGAAAATTCAGAAAAGACACGAAATGGATATGCTTAGACTAAAAATCGCAAAAGATCTTCACGATGATGTTGGCGCATCGTTGTCACAAATTTCTTTGAATGCCGATATGATAAATTATGAAAACGAACTGGATAAGATAAAAAACCGAAGCGAGTTGATAAGAACAAAAAGCAGTGAGATGATCAATACAATGAATGATGTAATCTGGTCGATTGATTCAAGAAAAGATAATCTCATAAGTTTGGTTGAGCGGTTGAAATCAATGGCAAGTCAATTTGCATCTTCGAAACAAATGTCACTTAACTTTTCCGAAAAGTTGTCTAACCCAAACAAAAAACTCGATGTTGATTTAAGGCAAAATATTTTTCTAATCGTTAAGGAAGCAGTAAACAATTCAGTTAAATATTCCGGCGGAAGTAAAATTGATTTGAATATTTATGAAATAAGCGAAAAATTGAAAATCATAATATCCGACGATGGCTGCGGACTAGAGGATTCGGATTTTAGTAAAGGAAGCGGATTAAACAATATGAAATCCCGCGCGAAAGAAATTGACGGACAAATTCATTTCAATAACGATAACGGATTAACTATAGAATTTATGGTCAAAATTAAGTAACCCCACAAAGGTGGTATTCTAAATCGATTTATTTATCATCTTATTTGTTTTATGATATCAGTTGGAATTATAGAAGATATAAAAGACTTAAGGGACCCGCTGTTTGAATTTATTTCATCACGCGATGAATTTCTATGCAATATTGCTGTCGAGTCTGTGGAAGATTTTTTAGAGGAAGTCAGCAAAAGCGATGTTCCGATGGACGTAATTTTATTAGATATCGGTTTGCCAGGCATTTCCGGACTTAGTGCAATAAAACTGATTAAAGATAAATTACCGGACGTAAGTATTATAATGTTAACGGTGTTTGATGACTCTGATAAAATATTTGCTGCAATACAAGCCGGTGCTGTGGGATACTTGGTAAAGAACACCCCGCTTGACCAAATAAAACAATCAATCTTGGATACATACAACGGTGGAACTTCCCTTTCCCCGGAAATCGCACGAAAGGTATTGGAATTTTTCGATAAAACGAAAAGAAATATTGAAAGTCCGCTTACGGAAAAAGAAAAACAAATTGTCGCCGGCATGGTCGACGGACAAAGTTTTAAGATGATTGCCGCTAACTTAGGCAACACGCTCGATACAATTAAATCACACGCAAAAAACATCTATAAAAAATTGCAAGTCAACTCAAAAGCAGAAGTAATTGCAAAATCATTCCGCGGAGAAATCTGACAGACTTAAATCATCACCTCAATACCTGCCCAAATTGTACCTCAAATCACAATAAGATCATAAGTTAACTGTATCCCCCAAAGGTGGGATTGTGAAAGCGGAGTTGATGTATCATTTTGCTTGAGAAATAAAAATGGACGCACGGGAGTTACAATGAAAAATTCAATTTACAATAAACTATTTGCGTTAATTTGCATTCTATTTTTAACAAACTC
>JAGFIY010000153.1 GCA_024103215.1 Melioribacteraceae bacterium
AAAATAAAGGATTGAAATTGATTTTTCAAATCTAATTATTCGACTGACGACAAAAATGATTATATTGGATTTTCAATAAAGAAAAACTCATGTACGCGAAAATAGTATTTCCACTTCCATTTAGAAATTCTTTCACATATTCCGTACCGGATGAAATGAATAAATCCGTTAAATTCGGCGTTCGTGTGGTTTGCTCTTTCGGAAGAAGAATTTTGACAGGATATGTTGTTGAGATTTCGGACAGAACTGACTTAAAAGGCAAAATTAAATCAATTTTAGATGTTTTAGATGAAGAGCCGATTTTCAACCGAACGGATCTGGAATTCTATCACTGGATTTCAGAATACTATATCTGTTCGCTGGGCGAAGCGCTTAAAAATTCTGTCCCCTACGGCTCCGAAGTTGAATCAAAACGAAAGATTTTTATTGATAAGGAACTTTGCAGCGAACTTTTAATTCAGGAAAGAAAAAAGAAACCCGGACTAAAATTTCATGTTCTCGAGGCTATTGCAAATAAAGATTTCACAACAATTTCTTCACTTCAAAAACAGGTAAAAAAGAAGCAGATTTATTCTGTACTTCGAAGCTTAGAAAAAACCGGCGCCGTAACTATTATCAATCAAATCGAAGATCCAAAAGTAAAAACCAAAACTCAAAAGCACGTAAAATTAAAATTATCTAAAGATAAAATTTATGAAATTCTTCCGTCGCTAGAATCAAACTCCCCAAAGCAGGTTGTGCTTCTTCTCGAATTACTGCAATCGAAGTCTGAAAATGGTGATGAACTTGCTGCAGAACTGTTGAAAAAAACCGATTCAAATCAATCTTCACTTAACTCACTTGAGAAAAAAGGGATTGTAGAAATTTTCGATAAAGCAGTAGAAAGAAAGTTTCATCAAACCTATGTGGAAGAATTTAAAAATTTAATACTCACCGATGAGCAGCAAAATATAGTTAAACAGATTTCTGAACAGATTCTTGAAGAAAAATTTAATGCTTATTTACTTCACGGAGTAACCGGCTCCGGCAAAACACAAGTCTATATTGAGCTTGCAAAAAAAGCTATCGAAAGTGGAAAATCAGTTTTGATACTCGTTCCCGAAATTTCACTCACTCCACAGATTACATCAAGATTTTATAATGTGTTCAAAGATATAGTTACTGTAATCCACAGCAGGATGTCTCTGGGAGAAAGATATGATTCATGGAAGGGAATAATACAAGGGAAGTACAAAGTTGTTGTAGGTGCGCGTTCCGCATTATTTGCACCGTTAAAAAATATCGGGTTAATAGTTGTAGACGAAGAGCATGATTCGAGTTACAAACAATTTGAGAACATCCCAAGATATCATGCAAGGGATTCTGCTGTGATAAGAGCCAAATTTTCTGAGTGTCCCGTAATACTGGGTTCAGCTACCCCCTCGATAGAGAGTAAGTACAACACCGAAATCGGAAAGTTCACTTTACTTGAACTGCCTAACAGAATTGATGGAGCAAAACTTCCGGAAATAAAACTTGTTGATATAATTTCCGAGAGAAAGCAAAAAAGAATGGCAAATATTTTTTCCATTGTTTTGATTAAGGAAATTGCCGATTCACTATCGAGAAATGAAGGAGTGATTCTGCTTCAAAACAGAAGAGGATATGCAACGCAAGTTTATTGTGACGACTGCGGCGAAATTGTTACATGCGGCGATTGCTCGGTTCCGCTTGTTTTTCACATGAACAATAACACAATGAAATGCCATTATTGTTCGAGTGTTCAGCCGGTTCCAAAAGCTTGTCCCACTTGCGGTTCACTGAACATCAAATTTTTCGGAACGGGAACACAAAGAGTTGAGGACGAACTTGAATATCACTTCCCAAATGTTGTAATGGAAAGAATCGATTCGGATTCTATTAATAAAAGGGGCAAACTCGGGCTAATTCTCAACAGATTCAAAAAAGGCGAAACTCACATTCTTGTGGGAACGCAAATGGTTTCCAAAGGATTGGATTTTTCTCACGTTACATTGGTGGGTGTAATTTCCGCAGAAACAACTCTTTGGCTTCCCGACTTCCGTGCCGACGAAAGGACATTTCAACTTCTGACTCAAGTGGCGGGAAGGGCCGGTAGAAGCGCAAAACCAGGAAAGGTTATAATTCAAACCCAGAACCGGAAACATTTTATTCTTCAAATGGTTCTACTTAACAATTACTCCGGTTTCTACGAAAAAGAAATTAAATTAAGAAAAAACGGAGGATATCCTCCGTTCACAAGACTATGCTTAATCGAGTTCAAAGATATGGAAGAAAAAAATGCTGTTGGAGCAGCAAAAGATTTTCATTCGGAATTAACAAGACGAAAATCGACTCTTCAAGTTATGCCCCCCACAGCAGCTGTTATTGAGAGAGTTAAAAAATTCTATCGTTATCAAATTTTAATCAAATCATCCCGCGAAACAGATCCATCGGGAAAAATATTGCGAAGTACGGTTGAAGAAGCACAAATTCAGTTCAATAAAAGATCAAGATTCAGAAACATACGCTGCATTATAGACATAGATCCTCAGTCAGTTTTATAATATTTATTGTACTTCTCAATAAGATTTTTCGAACCAACTCCGAGGCTTATAATCGTTCGCATCGATTGATCGAGCGGATAGTTAATTTTATGGACAAACTGCCGCTTAACATGGTAAACAAATCCAGCAGTCGGAGCAGGTCCCGAAGGTACAAACACAGTTACAAATTCACTATCATGTTCATCGGTTATAAATGCTGTAACAAAATTCCCGACACCGTACAGATCAACCAGAGCAACACCTTTGAAAAGATTTTTCTGCGTTCCGAAAAGTTGAATAATTGTTTCCTTAATTATCTTATAGAAAGGAACCTTTTTTAATACATTCTCTTCGAAGATCCCGAAAGTAAATTTGCCGATTCTTGTTTTAATTACTAAGCCGATGATAAAGAAAGCGATCAAAATAATTCCTACAGAAACAGCGCTGGCAATTATATAATTAAGTTTTGCCGCGGCAATTAGAATGTTTGTAATCGGTTCGACGAACTGTGTCAAAATTCCAATCATCCAATTAAGAATTAAGATCAATACGATAATAGGAAGGACGACTAAAAGTCCGCCGAAAAGTGTTGTTCTTATAAAATAGTTTAAGCGTTTCATAATCTTTCCATTTTTAAAAATTTATTGATCAAAAATAGAAAAATCCTGAATCGAATTTCTCGATAAAACTGTTAGCAAAAGAGGAAACTAAATTTGATGAGTAAGAAAAGGATCACCCACAAATATGAATGATCCTTAATTTAAATTACATTCCAAAACTGCCTAGGAAAGGCACTGCCTGAACAATAAAATACCAGATTATTGAAACACCAATCCAGAGCCCAAAAACCATTGCGAAATATTTTCCTGTATCTTCGGACTTAAACATCTTCGCTAGTCCGATAGAAATAATAGTATAAGCCCAAATTGAAAAAATGTCCAGTTTACTTAAAAGCATTCCGGAAAATGTTGATGTATCCATATCCATAAAAGTTGCAACGCTCAAGTCCTGAAAATGTTTATCCATAGCAAGCGATAAAATAAGCTGTATTATTGCGGCAATAATTGAGATGTAAAACGATAGTCCATAAGGAACCATGGCAGAAGCGTACGTTCCGTCACCTTTTAGAGCGAATCTTGAGAATAAGAAATATACTCCTGCAACTATAAAGAAAACTATAAATACACCAAGTAAAACTCCAATAACCGAAAAAATCTGACCGGCAGCCATTTGCTGATCGATTGTATCTCTAACTCTGTCCATCTGTTCGTCGGCTTGCTCTTGTGACATTGTACCTTTTTCTACTGCATCAGCAAATTGCTTCTCAACTATTGAAATCTGCTTTTCTACTATGGCTTGTTTAATAATAGGATTGCTCATTATCAAGAAATTGGAAATAATTACTACTATAATGAGTGCGAAAACAGGAATAAGCCAATCACTTGTTTTAGGAGGAAACTTAGAAGTTGCTTCAAAAGTTGCCGAAGGCTCCGTGAAAATACCTGCTACCTTATCGGTATGGCTCAGTTCAAATTCTTCCTCCTCCTCAGAATTTTGCTCTTGTAATTCTTCATTGTTTAGTTCATCCATACCCCTCTCCCCTTATTTGATTGGTAATTTTTAGATAAGTATATAAAAGTTAGAATTTTTTATATAAAAAGTCATTTAGAAAATATTGTTTCAATGATACACTTCTTACCAGATTTTATTCATCTGTGTCAAAATAAAATCGATTTTGCTTCCCGGTAAAATTTTTTCTTAATAAATGTTATTTTATGAGATATTATTATCGAAATTAATCTCAGAGAGAAAAATGAAAACAATTATTGAACCTTTCAAAATTAAATCCGTTGAGCCGATCAGATTTACCTCAAAGGAAGAAAGAAAAAAAATATTAATCGACGCAGGCTACAATCCTTTTTTGATTCACGCTGATGATGTTTTAATAGATCTACTGACTGACAGCGGAACTTCCGCAATGAGCGCTAAACAATGGGCAGGAATTATGGAAGGAGATGAATCCTATGCGGGCTCAAAAAGCTTTTATAGATTCGAATCAGCAGTAAAAAATATAACTGGACATCAATACATTATCCCGACTCATCAAGGACGTGCCGCAGAGAAAATTCTTTTCAGTATTACCGGCGGAGAAGGAAAGTATATTCCCAACAACACTCACTTTGATACAACGCGAGCAAATATTGAGTTTACAGGTGCTGAAGCAGTGGACTTGTTAAACGAAACCGGAAAACATCCCGAACAAAAAGCCGACTTTAAGGGCGATATGGATATCGATGCTCTTGTAAAATTTATTGACGAAACTGGAGTCAAAAATATTCCAATGGTAATGTTAACAATAACAAATAACTCGGGCGGCGGTCAACCGGTATCGATGAAAAATATAAAAGAGGTTCGTCAAATATGCGATAAATACGGTATTCCAATGTTTCTGGATGCATGCAGGTTTGCAGAAAATGCATACTTCATAAAAAAAAGAGAACCGGGTTATTCGGATAAATCGATAATCGAAATCTGCAGGGAAATGTTCTCCTACTCCGATGGTGCAACAATGAGCGCAAAAAAAGATGCTTTGGTAAACATCGGCGGATTCCTATCATTAAACAACGAAGAACTAGCAACCAAGTGCAGAAATCTTTTGATAGTTACAGAAGGATTTCCGACGTATGGCGGACTTGCCGGGCGTGACCTCGAAGCCGTTGCTCAGGGCTTGGAAGAAGTGGTTGATGAACATTATCTTCAATATAGAATTAGAAGCACGGAATATTTAGGAGAAAAGCTTGTCGCGAACGGTGTTCCTATAATTGAACCGCCGGGAGGACATGCAATTTATATCGATGCAAAAAGATTTCTCTCTCACATCCCTCCGCATCAATATCCCGGTCAATCTATTGTGTGCGAACTTTATATTGACGGCGGAGTGCGTACCGTTGAAATCGGAAGCGTTATGTTCGGTAAATACGATAAAAAAACTGGGGAGCTTATTCCGCCCCCGATGGAACTTGTGCGACTTGCAATTCCGCGAAGAGTTTACACTCAAAGCCACATAGATTATGTTTCCGAAGTGGTCATTGAAGCATTTAAAAACAGGGAAAAATTGAAAGGAATGGAAATAACATATGAAGCCCCGATGCTTCGTCATTTTACGGCAAGATTTAGACCGATTGATTAAAACCAAGAAGCGAAGAACAAATGAAAATTAAAAAAGCTTATTCATTTTCATCGACAAAACAAATTTGGCGTTTACTTATTTCAGAGACTGGAAAACTTGTAATTGAATCAAGAGATACGGATAAAAAGGAAGTTTATTTTTCATGCCTGAACATTGAAACCGGCGAAATAATTTTTAATGACCATCAAATCCGGGAAAAATTTTGGATTGGAATTGACGAAATTTACGGCGATATAATGTTCCTTCACAAATTTGCAAAACCCGATATGCCTGGTCACAGAGAGATAATTGCATTTGACCTCAACACTCAAAAAGTACTGTGGGAAAACGATCAATTTACTTATCACTTCACATTCGAGGGCAATTCTTTTGTTTCTATTTCAACAATGACCGGAGATAAATATTTTCTTCTTGATCCGAAAACCGGCGAATTTTCCGACCAAAACGAGAAAGGGCGAGAGTACTTTGAAATAAAAAGATCGGAGTACGATTACACAAAAGATTATTCCGATTATGTTTTCCCGGAAAGATATTCAGCGGAGTCTAATAACGAACTTTCATCCTTGATTGAAAAAACAATCGAAGGACGCGAAATAATCGGAAACATTGAGTTTGGAAAATACGGGAATCTTTTTTTGATGAATTATCACTTCAGGAACAAAAACAATTTGATCGAAAACCGTTTCGCAGCTATTGAAATTGATAAACAAAAAACTATATTTAAGGAAACGCTCAATCGTGACTTAAATGCATTTGTACCCGATTCATTCTTTGTTTACAAAGATCTTCTGATTCTCCTGGTGGATAAACAAAAAGTAAAAGTTCACAAGATGATTTAATGAATTTAACTGATGAAGAGAAAAAATTTCTGATCTCAATTGCACGGAATTCGATAATTGCCTCGCTGGAAAAAAACAAAGAAAGTAAACTTTCAATTCCGTCAAATCCCGTCTATCATTCAAAGTGTGGTGCGTTCGTAACACTGACTTGTAATGATAATCTACGCGGCTGCATTGGTTATATCATCTCGGAAAAGCCATTGCATAAAACTATAAGTGATTCAGCTAGGCACGCAGCTTTCGAAGATCCAAGATTTTCTCCCATTGCAAAAGAAGAACTTCCGGATATAAAAATTGAAATATCAATTCTATCCGAACCTTTCCCGATGAAAGATTATGAAGATATCGAAATCGGGAAGCATGGACTTATACTTGAAGAACCAAGGCGCGCCCTTCTGCTGCCTCAAGTACCGATTGAACACAGTATGGATCGGGAGCAATTTTTGAGCGCACTCTGCAGAAAAGCCGGATTATATTCCAATTACTGGAAAGAAACAAAATTAAAAATTAGTTTATTCACCGCGACTGTTTTTTCCGAAAAAGATTGGGAATCAAAATGAAAAAAGTCAGACAGCCTTACGTTGCCGGAATGTTTTATCCTTCACATAAGGGAGAACTGAAACAGATGTTAGATAAATTGTTCAATGAAGCCGAAATTGAAATTACTCCACAAAACGTTTTTGGTGTGGTTGCTCCCCATGCAGGTTATGTTTATTCAGGTTTAACCGCTGCTTACGGATTTAAAGTTTTAGAAAACAAAAATTTTGATAAAGCAATTGTGCTTTCCCCAAGCCATAATGATTTCTTTGACGGTTCATGTATTTTTGATGGGGATTCGTACGTCACTCCTCTTGGGGAAATTCCGGTCGATAAAAATACAGCTAATGAAATTGTAAAAAATTCGGATTCAGTTTTCTTCGGCGAAAGAGGACATAAAACAGAACACGCTCTCGAAGTAGAACTCCCGTTCCTTCAGAGGATTAATCCTAATTTTTCTCTTATTCCAATAGTAATGGGAAATCAGCGAATGAATTTCATTACCGATCTTGCAGAATCCATTGCTAAGGTAGTTAACGAAAAAACAATTATCGTAGCGAGTTCTGATCTTTCTCATTTTTATTCAAAGCATACGGCTGATAAACTCGATTCAATTGTACAAAAAAACATAGAAAACTTCGATTACGAAAAACTTCAATCCGATCTTGAAAACCAAAACTGTTTTGCATGCGGCGGAGGTTTAATTGTAACACTAATGAAAACCGCGGCACTAAAAAACAAGGGTAAAGCCAAGGTGCTTCATCGCTCTGATTCCGGTGATGTTTCCGGGGATAACGAAAGAGTTGTAGGTTATCTTTCTGCTGCTGTTTACGCATAAAAAACCGCTTCAAGATTTCATTAATTCAAAACTATCTTGAAACGGTCTTTTCAAATAATCTTTTGCTACAGAGCTAGCCGATTTTCATCGAAATATAGTTAGCAAGAATTCTTCCGCTTTCTTCGAGCAATGGATCATCAATAAAAATTTTTTTCGACTTAACTTCCTCATCACCACTTAGTTTTAATTCCTTCAATTTTTCTCTGGCTTCATCCCGCTGCTTTCTCAATGCTTCAGCTTCATCACGTTCTTTCTTTCTAATTTCTTCGTTCAACGAATACGAATTTCTTTCTCTGCTGGAAACAGCGTGCTGTACATCTTCAAGGTAATATTGAAACTCAGGACTCTTTTCAATTCTATCCCTGTGTTTTTCTATAAGATCAGGAAGAAATTGTTTAATATTTTCGTACCTTTTGAAATCCGTTGCAGCAATCGTATCCCAAGGGAGTGCACTTTCTCTAGCACCTTCGCCGAATTCTTCGGAATCATAAACCGAGGGAAAAATTATATCCGGGATTACACCTTTTGTCTGTGTACTGCTTCCGGTTATTCTGTAATATTTTGCAATGGTGAGTTTTACCTGACCGAGTTTATCAGGTTGGGACGGCATGAAACGTTTTAAATCAATCAGGTTTTGAACCGTTCCTTTGCCGAAAGTCTGCGAACCGATAATCAATCCACGTCCATAATCTTGAATTGCCCCGGAAAAAATTTCTGAAGCTGATGCACTTGAACGATTCACCATAACTGCAAGAGGTCCTTCGTAGGCGATTGTTTCATCGGGATCTGTTCCAACATCAATACTTCCGTCGTTATTTCTGACTTGAACAACCGGACCATAATCAATAAACAATCCAGTAAGTTCAATAGCTTCCTGCAGAGAACCGCCGCCGTTGTTTCTTAAGTCTACAATAACTCCGTCAACCATTTCTTTTTTTAATTCGTCCAGAATTTTTTTTACGTCGCGAGTAGTACTCTTGTAATCAGGATCACCTTTGCGCTTACCTTCCCAATCGACATAGAATCCGGGAATATCAATAACTCCGATTCTGTAATTAGTTCCTTCCTCCTCTATATCGATAATTTCACTTTTAGCAGCTTGTTCTTCCAGTTTTATTTTATCTCTTATAAGTTCCAGTTCAAAAGGTTTAGCTATTATACCTTCGCCGCCCTTTTCAACTTTAAGTCTAACCTTAGTTCCTTTTTTCCCCCGGATCAGTTGAATTACATCATCCAATCTCCAGCCAATAACATCAACCATTTCACCATCATCGCCTTGAGCAACCCCGATGATTTTATCGTTTTCCTCAAGTTTCCCGCTTTTTGCCGCGGGTCCTCCAGCAATAATTCTTGTAATTGTCACATAATCATTTTGCGAGGTCAACTGCGCCCCAATTCCTTCGAGCGAAAGGCTCATGTTAATTCCAAAGTTTTCAGCAGTGATCGGCGACATGTAGTTAGTATGAGGTTCTATTGTTTCTCCGAAAGCGTTAAGATAAATTTGAAAAACATCTTCGTTCTCATATTTAAGCACGGTTTTATGAAAACTCATAAAACGTTTCTTGAGATTTTCAGAAACTTTTTCCCATTCCGTTCCGTTCAGCTTTTGATTGAGAGCATCGTTTTTTAATCTCTTTCGCCAAAGATCATTAAGTTCATCAACATTTGCTGCCCAAGGTTCTTCTCTTCTATCAGGGTGAATTTCTTCGTTGATGGAATAATCAAAATCCTTATCAAGTGTTTTGATTACATAATCAATTCTTTCACCGACTCGTTGTTTGTATAAGTTAAAAATCTCGAATGGAACCTTAAGATCGCCTGTCTGGAGAAATTCGTCAAAACTGTGTTCGTACTGTTTAAATTTTTCTATGTCCGAGGAAAGGAAGTAAAGTTTATTATTGTCAAGCATTGACAGATAGTTATCCAAAACTTTGCCCGAAAGAGAATCGTTCAAATCAAACTTTCGATAATGAGCCCTGGAAAGAAGGGTAGTAATAATTCTGTTTACTTTAGAATGAAATTCATCCGGGATAATTACTTTATTCGAATCTATATCCTGATTTCTAGAAATGAGTTCTTCGGCATTTTGTGCATTGCAGCTAAAAGCAAGCAGAACAACAAAAAGTGTGGTGAGTAATCTTTTCATAAGGTTAATCCAATGCTGTTTCTTATTTAATAAGTAATTCATACAAAAAAGATAATAGAATTGTTTCAAAAATATAAAGCAATTATTTTAGCACAAACAATAACATATGACGTACAAAGCAAAGATAAGTTAAATGGATATTGAACAAGTCCGCAATTACTGCATAGAAAAGCCCGGAGTTACGGAAGAATTTCCCTTCGATGAATCGACATTGGTATTTAAAGTAATGGGAAAAATGTTTTGCCTTTTGGAACTTAATCCCCCACATTTCATCAATCTCAAGTGCGATCCCGAAAAAGCATTACAACTCAGGGAAGAGTTTAATTATATTAAGCCGGGTTATCATATGAACAAAAAACATTGGAACACCATAGAACTTGAAAAGGTTCTAAAACAAAGTCTTGTGAAAGAATGGATTGAGGATTCTTATAATCTCGTGGTCCAAAAACTTCCAAAAAAGTTAAAAGAAAAACTTTTACAGAATTAAATCTTCCACAGCGAAAGTTGAAACTCCCTTTCAGCCGCTAATGCCTCCTGCGAAAAATTAATTCTGAAATTCATATTTTTAACTACATCACCCCCGGCATTTTTAATTGTTTCTAAAAGCTGCTCGCTCCGATGTGAATGATTCACGGGTAAGGGTCTACTTTCATTACCTAAAAAATCTTCGATTTCAGAATTAACATAGTCAATCAACAGAACGTTTGTTTTTTCGTTGGACTTCAAACATTCAGCCAGTTCTTTAATCTCATTTATTACATCCGAACACATTGTGCCGTCGCAGATCAATAATACAGGATAATCTTTGTAATATTCTTTAATTAATTCAATGATGGTGGCAAGTGTCGAATTATATTTATCAATACCTATACACTTAATACGTCCGGTAAACTCTCTGAAAACCACATCATATACTTCCTGTTTCTCTTCCATAAACTTGTTGTCGATTTCAAGAATCTTAAATATACTTTCATCGAAATCTGTTAAAAGTTTAATTGAAAGCGGAGAAGTTCCAGGAGAAACATTTATTACCAAAAATTTTTTAGTATTGTTCGAGATAAAATCATTGAACGATTCAGTTATAAAGCTGATTTTATTTTTTGCTATTTGGGCCAAAAAAATCAATAATTGTTTATTATTATCAATTTTTTCGGATGAAACGGATTTGAAATATCGAAAATATTTATCGAATGAAGTCCCGGAATAAACCGATTTATACGATTCCAAGCAGAGCATATTTCTATCCGATAAATTTGATATCTGCATTTACTAAAATCCGTCAATTAATTAAATTTTAATCTATGTGAAGTAAGTTCCTTCAGAGCGTTTCGTGCAATCCATTTTGCGGAACTTTCCTTACTTTCTAAAATACTGTTTGCGCAATCAATAGCAAGTCTATTTAAATTGCGGTTCCTTTTTCCAATCTGCCTTAGCGCCCAATTAACAGATTTTTTAACGAAATTTCTGCCATCATTACTTTCTACACTAATTCTATCCAAATATTCAACGAATTTTTCATCCGGTGAATTTTTATCGTGTACAGCTAAAGCAGCCATGGTAGAAAAGCCTGCTCGTTTTGTGAATTCCTTTTTTGAGCGACTCCATTTTAACGAAAGATCATGAGCATGACGAGTTTTTGCTATCAAATTGTTACAAGTTTGATCACATAAATCCCACGAATTAATGTCTTTTACCCAATTATTTAGGAGAGTTTTTGTTGTCTTCTGCGGATCAGCAATAATTGTAGCAAGAATCCGGGCTTCATGAATTCCAGAATTCCAAAGCTGCAGTGCTAGTTTGTGGTTTGTCATTATTCTTTTTGCCAGGACTCTTATCTCTTTAACCGGGACACCATATGCGGTTTCGATATTTATTCTATAGCGTGCCATCCCTTTTTTGTTTCGCAGGGAAGAGAGTCTGCTTAATTCCACCAAAACTTCCGAAGCATCCATTGATTTTAAGGTAAGTTGATTATAGAAGAGTTTATACGAAACAATTAAAACTTTTGTTCCTCTTCCGTAAACAATTCGGGAAGATCATAGTCAAGTTTTTGGATTTTGCTAATCTTAAACTCATACTCAAGATGCGGGGTTATCCAGCTTGATATTGATTTTAGCGGAATGTAATACCCGTCGAATGATTTGTAATCCGAAAATTCGATGAACAGGTATGTTCTATTTTCTTCACTTTCCGATTCATCAACAGACGACTTGAAGGTTTCTATTTCTCCAAGATCATTATATGTAAATTCACCTTCTACGGTTAGATCATTAAATTTTATTTCGGCAGCTATTTTTCCCTTTGAAGCAGTTTTCCATGTTATCAAATCACCATTGAAAAGCTGCGATGGAAAATAGACAATATCCGAAAGGTATCTCATCAAAAATAACCGTGCTATTTTTGGCCCGGTTTCTTCTCTAAGGTTGAGGCTGGATAAATATTTTCTTAACTGTGTCCCTTCACCTTTGATAAACAAGTCTATATCTCTTATCCAAAAAAATCTTCCTGTCTCAAGTTTGCTGTTAGATAAAAAAGCCGGATCGTTTAAAGAGTAATATGATTCCTCATTGAAATTTTTCCAATCACCTTCCGAATTTGTTCTAAAAGTTCCTTCCGATTTTATTCTCACAAAATCTGGAAATAAATCTGAGCGCGGCATATTGTTTTTTCTGTAAAGGTGGTGAAGCTTGGTTTCTTTGGTTTCATTCAGAATATTTTTATCACGTTTTTCTTCGCTAATAACTTTAACTTCATCTAATTTTTCGGAAAGAAGCTTATCAGTAAAAAGAGTTCCAAGAACTGCAAAAATTGCAGCTCCAAGAAATAGAAGTGAAATCAATATTACCAGAAATTTTTTCATAGCGAATTATTTGTATTTATAAATATAAATTTTTTCGGCGCTGTCGGATACAACATAGAAAATATTATTATCCGTATCTAACACAAAACCTTCCGGCTGAGGGACTTCAACTCTGTATGCTGATTTTACGTTTCCTTCTATATCGCATTTGAAAACTTGCAGGCTCTCGTCACTCAGTATCCAGAGAGAACTATCAAATTCCGAATAAAATATTGAGGAATAATCTTTTGCAAAATTTAATTCCTTAGTTTCAAGAAGATTCAATTCTTTATCCAATTTGATCAGCAGTCCGGGGTCTTTTTCATTCAGCACAAAAAAAACTGAATCCGAAGGGACATAGGTTATCCCTTCAAGTCCCGAATTAAATATATCGTTTGTTTCTATGATATTTTCTCGAATTACATTTCCTGAGAGATCAATTATCGCAACTTTTCTTTCTAATTCACATACAACTGCAAGAGTGTTTTCATCGACAGCCGTAATCCCTTCTAGGTCTTTTTCCTGAAGAATTATACTGTCAAGTATTTCGCCTTTATAGCTGATCTTATAAATAGTTTCTGTTTGATCGCTGATACTCCAAAAAGCATCATTATTAAAAGTAAAACAAATTCCGCTCGGTTCGGGAAAATACAATTTATAGCTGTCGATCAATTCGGGATTCTCAACATTTATATTCATTCCATTATTTTCAAGTTTGGATTCACTACAATTTATCAAAAAACTAATTGCGATTATTACTATAAAAATTATTCCAAGTTTGTTCAGCATTTATCTCCCTACTTGTGTAATATTGAAAATAATTACAACAAGAGCAAAAATAGGAAAATGAATGATATTAACGAAGTTAATCTCTATCTTTTGGTTTCAAAAAAAAATAAAATGGAATAAATTTCCCATTAACCATATATTTATGAATCTCTAAATCAATGAGGTATGAGGTAGTAATGATCAGCAAGGATTTACTTGATATATTATGCTGTCCCGAAACAAAAGCGGATCTTGTTCTTGAAGGAGATTCTTTAATCTCAACGGATAAAGCAACTCGTCGGAAATATAGGATTGAAAACGATATCCCGATTATGCTGATTGAAGAATCGCTTCAGTTAACAGAAGACGAATGGAAACAGATAATGCTTAAACACGGTAAACCAACCGAATAATTTTGTCAGCCTAGATAAAGTTTTAACATGAACTTTAAATCCGATCAAAGTGAAATACAAGATTACCTTAATGACGCTGCAAACTTCAAAGGGAAATGTGAAAGAGTTTATTTGCCGGAGTCGGTAGATGATATTGTGAAAATCGTGAAGTCTGCAAATTCGAATAGAAAAAAAATTACTGTCTGCGGCGCACGAACAGGTTTAACCGGAGGGGCAGTCCCTCAAGAGGGTTTAGTTCTTTCAACTGAAAAGCTGAACAAGATTATCAAAATCAGTTCGGAAGAAAAATTTGCTGTAGTTCAACCCGGAGTATTTCTTTCAGAATTAAACGAAAAACTATCTGAATTAAATCTTTATTATCCTCCGGATCCAACCGAGCAAAACTGCTTTATCGGTGGGACCATTGCGACAAATGCCAGCGGGGCGAAAACTTTCAAGTATGGACCGACAAGAAATTTTGTGCAAGAACTTTCAATCATCTTGCCGGATGGTGAGATGCTTAACTTAAAAAGAGGTGAAGTAAATGCTAAGAACTATATACTCTCGCTGAAAACTGAATCAAACAATGTAATTGAAATAGGTCTGCCTAAAATTACTATGCCAAAGACAAAACATTCCGCAGGTTACTATATAACCGAAAATATGGATGCAATTGATTTATTTATCGGAATGGAAGGAACTCTTGGAATAATAACTGAAATTAAATTGGCGTTGATAAAAAAACCCGCAAAAATAATTTCAATGGTTATCTTCTTTAAAACTGAAAGTGAGGCGCTGCAATTCGTAAAAATTGTGAGAGATCTGTCCAAAAAATATCCGGGTGCAACAGATAAAATCAACGCGAGGGGAATTGAATTCTTCGACAAAAATTCATTTAAGTTTGTGAAAGGATCCCCTGGCCTAATTCCTAAAAATACAGGAGCTGCAATCTGGATAGAACAGGAAACAACTACGAAATCACAGGATGCTATACTCGAAGAATGGATAACGCTCATGGAAACAAATAATATAAATGTAGATGAAAGCTGGATTGCCCTTTCGGAAAAAGAAAGAAAAGAATTCGAATATTTCCGTCACTCAGTTCCTTCCCAAGTAAATGAATATATCTCCCGAAACAATTTCAGAAAAGTAGGAACCGATACTGCTGTTCCGGACAATAAGTTGGAAGAATATTATAATTACTGCAAACAAACTGCAGAAAACTCGGGGATAGACTATGTGATTTACGGACATATTGGAAATTCGCATATTCATCTTAATTTTATTTTAAAATCGCAGCAAGAATACGAACCGGCGAAACAACTCTACAAACAAATGTGTATAAAAGCCGTTGAACTTGGAGGAACGGTTTCTGCCGAACATGGCATCGGAAAGATGAAAAGAGAATATTTAGTTGATATGTTCGGAGAAGAAATAGTAAAAGAAATGGCTGCAATAAAAAAAACGTTGGATCCAAAATTAATATTGAATATCGGCAATATTTTTGATCCGGGAATTTTTAATTGAAAATCTTAAAACAAATATTTTTTCTTTTCTGTTTTTCCCTTCTGATTGTCAGCCAAATTGAAGCTCAAACAGATAATATTGTTACTTCCAAAATCCAGCTTGCACAGACTTACGAACGAATGGGAGAGTTGGAAAGAGCAAAATCGATTTACTTCGAAGTACTCTCTCAACAGCCTTGGAACAGCACGGTAATTTCAGCGATTAACGAAATTTATTTGAGCACAAAAGATTATGATTCATCAGTTAATTTTCTGAACGAGCGATTAAAAAACAACCCCAAGGATCTTAATGTTTACGGGATGCTCGGAAGTACTTATTTTATAAAAGGAACTCCCGATTCCGCAAAAATTATCTGGCAAAAAGGAATTGAGACTAAACCGGAAAACGAAGTTAGTTACAGATTGATTGCAAACTACGCAATTCAAATTCGTGCCTTCGACGAAGCCATTGATATTTTGAGCGAAGGAAAGAAAATATCCAAAAATCGAGCAAACATCTCGCTTGAAATTGCAAATTTGCTTTTAGCAACCATGGATTATTCGGAAGCGGTTTTTGAGTATGCGGAAGTTCTCCAAAATAATCCACAGCAATTTCAAAATATCAAAAACAGAATCACTCCGTTCCTATCTAATCAAGGAGCCATAGACGAGATTATCGACGGTTTTAAAGAATACCTTTCGAAAAATAACGACGATACGGTAAAACAGTTTTTAGCTTATCTCTATTCTTATAAACGAGATTATGACAAAGCATTTGAAATTATTGCCGATCTTGATGAAAAAACCGGAAGCCGGGGGCAATTGATTTATGGTTTTGCTGAAGAAGCAATAAAAGAAAACGATTTTGTCTCGGCTAACCGCGCATATAAATACCTGGTGGATAATTTCCCGGAATCAAAACTATCCGCAAACTTTAAGCTTGGTTATGCAAAAACATCCGAGAAAATTCTACATGATAGATATAGATCCGGGGAAAACTGGAAACCGTTCAAAACAAACGACACAACAAATTCATATAAGTTTACTGAAGTTTTGCGCAACTATACCGAATTGACAAATGAAAAAAGAAACATACAAATTCTCGTAGAAGCCTATTACAGAAAAGCTCTATTAGAGAAGAATGTTTTCAATAATTTTGACTCTGCTTACCATTCATTTGCCCAAGTAGTTGAACTTTTTCCAAACTCGGATTTAGGATCGAACACTTACGTTCAACTCGGACATATAGAAGTATTAAGAAACAATCTTGAATCCGCACGAAAATATTATGCGACTGCGCGTTCAAGTAAAGGCGCTTCTGCCAGAACTAGATCGGATGCTGCTTTCGGACTTGCAAAACTAGATTTTTGGAAAGGCAATTTCGATGCTTCTGTTTCAACCCTTAAATCAATCTCAACAAACACGCGTGATGAAACAACAAATGATGCGATCGAACTCTCGATTTTAATAACAACATTTAAAAACGACTCCCTCAGCCTTCTTGCCCTAGCAGGTGCAGATAAACTGATGACACAGAAGCAAATCTACATGGCTATTTCAGAATTTGAAAAAATTGCCGGGACATCTGAATTTTTTCTTATGCGCGAAACAGCATTGATGAATCTCGCTAAACTTTTCGTTGCAATTGACGAATATAACCGCGCGGATGAAATTCTTTCACAAATTTTTGATATCGAAAAATCGATTGTTTTTTCAGATCAGGCTTTGTACTTACGCGGTAATATTGCCTATTATGGATTAAAGGACAATGAAACGGCATTAACTCATTACAATAAATTACTTGAAAGTTTCCCCAACTCCTTATATTTTGCTGAATGTCGTGAAAAAATAAATACAATTTTAGAAAATAAAACTCAAAAAGAATCATGAATGACAAAAAAGATCAACGCAGCGTAAACTGTTCTTTTTGCGGAAGATCGGGCAGCGAAGTTACAAGCATGGTTGCCGGCCCCGATGTTTACATCTGCGATATTTGCATAAAAACAAGTGTTGATATACTAAAAAACAATCTTGCTGCTTTTGATAAAAAATCTTCATCAAAAGATCAGATAACTCCTGAACAGATCAAGAAAAACCTCGACGAATATGTTATCGGGCAAGAAACAGCTAAAAAAGTACTTTCCGTTGCAGTTTATAATCATTATAAGCGAATCAACAGCACAACAAGCTATTTTGAACTTGACGATGTTGAAATTGAAAAAAGCAACATTCTTCTAATAGGTTCAACAGGCGTAGGCAAAACATTAATTGCCCAAACACTTGCAAGAATTCTCGACGTTCCTTTCGCCATTGCCGATGCAACAACCTTAACCGAAGCGGGTTATGTAGGTGATGATGTTGAAACGGTTTTAGTAAGACTTCTACAAGCCGCAGAATATAATGTTGAGAAAGCGCAGCGCGGAATTGTTTACATAGACGAAATTGACAAAATAGCGCGTAAAAGCGAAAGCACTTCAATTACCCGCGATGTTTCAGGTGAAGGTGTTCAGCAAGCGCTGCTTAAAATTTTGGAAGGTACTGTAGCGGGGGTTCCGCCGCGCGGGGGAAGAAAACACCCTGAACAAAGTTTAATAAACATCAACACCAAAAATATTCTATTCATCGTGGGCGGAGCCTTCGATGGAATTGATCCGATAATTGCATCGAGACTGAACCAAAACACAATGGGCTTTGGCGATACAGAGCTCGAAACAAAGAACATGGATAAGGATGAACTAATTCAAAATATCCTTCCGGAAGATTTGTTGAGATACGGTTTAATCCCGGAGCTGATCGGAAGAATTCCTATTATCGCACCGCTTCATTCATTGAGCGAAGAGGCGTTGAAAAATATTCTTCTTAAACCAAAGAACGCAATTATAAAGCAATTCAAAAAACTTTTTCTGATGGAAGGTGTTCAACTGGAATTTGAGGAACAAGCTCTTGATGAAATTGTTAAAGTTGCGATGGAAAGAAAGACGGGAGCAAGAGCACTAAGATCAATTGTTGAAAGTATTCTCTTGGACATAATGTATGAACTCCCCAATCTTAAAAATATCGATAAATGTCTTATTACGGGAAATACGGTTCGGAAAGGTGAAAAACCTGTCTACATCAAAACAGATAGAAAATCAGCTTAATATTTTTACAACTTAAATTGACTGCTCAGTATTAAAAAATGCTGAGCTATTTTTTTAAAATCATGAAAATAACTTTCATTTATCTAATATGTTTATTATCGCTTACCGCTCAAAGTAAAATCTTTATAAATATGGATTCTGCTCAAAGTGATCATCTCAAAGCGTATGGTGTTGTTTTTAATTCCTTAGTAGATGGGGGAACCGCTGATTGGCTGCTGAACTACAAAGGCGGATCTTTTGTTGTAGATTATTCGAAAAAAACTGTGCTGAAATGCAGAGCGGCGGGAGTTTCGTTCTCTCAGATTTCAAGTTCAGATTTAGTTGATATTTATAGTCTTGTACAGTCTAATGAACAAAACACGGAAGTAATCCGTCTGGAAAAAGCTCCCGAGATAGCGGTTTATGTTCCGCCCGGATTTCAACCTTGGGATGATGCTGTAACCCTTGCCCTCGAGTATGCAGAAGTGAAATACGATAAAATTTGGATTGAAGAAATTTTACGAGGCGATCTCGATAAATATGATTGGCTTCATCTGCATCACGAAGATTTTACCGGACAGTATGGGAAATTCTATAACAGTTTCCGTAACGCACCTTGGTACATCGAACAACAGCAGCTTTATGAAAATGAAGCAAAAAGATTGGGCTTCTCGAAAGTATCTCAGATGGAACTTGCTGTTGCTCGATCAATAAAAGAATATATAGCCGGTGGAGGATTTTTGTTTGCAATGTGCTCAGCAACAGATTCATATGACATTGCACTTGCAGCACACAATACAGATATCGCAGAAAGAATGTACGACGGTGATGCTGCTGATCCTGATGCTCAGGAAAAACTTGATTTTTCAAACACTCTTGCATTTGAAAATTTCATCCTCGAAATGAATCCTCTAGTTTATGAATACAGCAATATTGACATTCAACCTAATGAAATAGGAAATCAAAATAACGATTACTTTACGCTGTTTGATTTTTCAGCAAAATACGATCCGGTTCCTACAATGCTTAATCAAAATCATGTGAATGTGATAAAAGGATTTATGGGTCAAACGACGATGTTCAGAAAAAATTTGATAAAAAAATCTGTATACGTCCTTGCCGAAAGAGCCGGATCAGATCAAGTTAAGTATATCCACGGCAATTATGGCAGAGGAACTTTTACATTTTACGGCGGACACGACCCGGAAGATTACCAGCACGCCGTCGGAGATCCACCTACCGATTTAAGTCTTTACAAAAATTCGCCCGGTTACAGATTAATTCTCAACAATATTCTTTTCCCTGCGGCTAAGAAAAAAAAGCAAAAAACATAATAATTAGTGAATCCAATCAAACAATAAATCATCAAACGCTTATGAAAAAAATTAAATTACAACCTGCTCAGGAAGAAATTGAGATCGGAAAAATTATATGCGTCGGTAGAAATTATGCAAAACATGCAGAAGAATTAGGTAACATCGTACCCGAAAATCCATTGCTGTTTCTCAAACCGTCTTCGGTGTTTATTCCTTCTGGAGAAGAAATCACCTATCCATCCTATTCAAATGAAATGCATCACGAAGTCGAACTAGTTGTGTTAATTGGGGAGGAAATAAAAAATGCCGACCCAAAGGAAGCTGAAGACGCAATACTCGGTTATGCCGTTGGATTGGATATGACATTAAGAGATGTTCAAACCAAGTTGAAATCAAAAGGACATCCTTGGACACTTGCTAAAGTATTTGACGGTGCAGGTGTTGTTGGTGAATTCATAAGCAAGAATGAATATAATTACACGGGGGAAGAAAATATTAAACTATGGATTAATGACGAACTGAAGCAAAGCTCTCAATTAAAAAACATGCTCACCTCCCCGGTTAATTTGATCGTCTATATTTCAACAATAATGAAATTAGAACGCGGTGATTTAATATTTACAGGAACCCCAGAAGGCGTCGGAGTTGTTAACAAAGGCGATATAATCACTGCTGAAATTGAAAAGTGTAAAAAAATTGAAACAATAGTTAAATAGAAAGGAGAAATTATGCCTATTTTTGAATATCAATGTTTAAGCTGCAATTCACCTTACGAAATTTTTCACAAATCACTTTCAAATCAAGAAAAAATAGAATGCCCAAACTGCGGATCTACGGAATATAAAAAGTTGATGTCGTCGTTCGCCTCTTCAATGGGGTCATCGGTTTCAAGTTCCAGTTGTGCTAGCGGTAACTGTGCTGTCCCTGCCCCAAGCTATGGCGGATGTGCAAGCGGTGCTTGCGGATTAAACTGATGATAAATTCATACCCAATGAGTTTCTTTTATGCTGTAAGCCTGGTCTTTTCAGCTATTGTTATCTCTTGTTCCGAGTCTGTTCCTGAAAAGAACGAGATGAGTGCGGATGATTTATTTCATCAATTAAAAACAGACACAAACATTGTCGTTCTAGATATTCGTACGGAGCCGGAACTGACATCCGAACTTCCAATAATAAATGGCGCAATGCATATTGAGACTTCCGAAGTAAACCAAAGAATCAATGAACTTGAACCATTTAGAAATAAAACGATTGCTGTGATCTGCAGATCAGGAAACCGTTCAAGAGCAATTACAAATCTTCTTATAGATAAAGGTTACGTCGTGAAAAATATTACTGATGGAATGATCGGTTATATGAAGGCAAAATTAGAAGAAAAATAAACCATTTTGATAATTTCTCTACAAATTAATTTATTTTCCGCTTTACTATTCTTAAAAAAATGATCTTTTATTCAAACAACTCTTCATGTTTTATTGGCTATTTAGTATATTTGTGAGCTTAATTACTTGGAGTATTTTTAATGGCTAAACAACAAACTTTTGCGGATAAAGCAAAAGCGAAGAAGAAAGCATCCAGGGTTGCGGTTAAATTTGTAAAGACTGTTAAATCTGAAAAAGGCAGTTACAAATTTCAAGAAAAATTCGTCTACCTGGATGATGTTAATCAAGTTTCTACTTTAAAATAAAGCGGTATATTGCCGCTTTTTCTTTCTTCATCGTAATATCAGCATTCACATATAATTCGTTTTAAAAAGTTTATTTGTTGTTGGTCTCGTAACTGACTGG
>JAGFIY010000001.1 GCA_024103215.1 Melioribacteraceae bacterium
GTCGGACTTCAGATGACTTTACCCGGAGCTCCCCACATCTACTATGGTGACGAAACAGGAATGTGGGGATTGGACGACCCGGACTGCCGAAAACCGTTTGTTCACTATTCAAAAGTTTATGACGATGAATCAAATCATCCTTATTATAAAAAGAGACAAATCGACAAAGTACATTTTAATGAAAATCTATACCAGTGGTACAAAAACTTGATTAGAATTAGAAACGAGAACGAAACTCTTTCATTGGGAAGTATTGAATTCTCATTTATTGATGATGAACAGAATTTACTCGGAATTACAAGAGAATACAAAGACAAGAAAATCCTAATCCTTATCAATAATAATAATTCTGAAAATGAGTTTACTCTTAGGTGGATTGATCCGGCAAACCACATTTTAACGGATTTATTAACCGGAAAAGAAATAAATTTTCACAAAAACAAATCGGTTAATATGCCGCCTTATGGATTGATGATTTTGAACTAAAATATAGCGTAAATAAACGGTGCCAGCGCCGAACCTTGAGTAAGTATTATTAGTCCTCCTAGTAGCACCAAAAATAATACTATTGGCAGAAGCCACCATTTTTTTCTTACTTTAAGAAAATCCCAAAATTCGGATAGTATTGAAAGTTTGCTCATAATATATAAGTTAAATTAAAATTGTCGTTCGGTATCAATATTTTGATAATCTTTTTTTGTTCTATAATTCCAGCAAGTCTTTGCCTTTTTATCAATTTTTAACGAAAGAAAATCTTTCCCGATAATTTTCGTGATAAACCCAATCGGTGTTATTATAATATAGTAAAGAATAGATAAAATAACCCTCGTCATTACGAAGCCAAGCAAAACGGCAAGAGTCATCCAAGCTTTCTGCAGCGGAAGCAGAATTCCCGGCAGCAGAAGACCTGCAAAAATCAATAAATCCGCTGCTATGAACATCCAAAGCCAAAATGATTTCTCCCAGTAAAATAAAAGCAGGGAAATGATAAGAATTACAGATCCAACTGTAATACCGAATTTTCTTAATTCCTTCTTATCACTTTTTATATTTTTAATTTCTTCAATAAGCATTAGTCCAACTCAAATTCTTTTTTCCAATCAATATCTTTTTCAAGGGGTTTTTGTTTTTTCTTATCCAGCACGAAATTACCGAGAATCAAATAATCCATATCTGTTCTCATAAAGCACGTGTATGCTTCCTGCGGTGCGCAAACAATCGGTTCCCCTCTTACGTTAAAAGAAGTATTGACGATAACACCGCATCCGTATTTCTCATCAAGTTTCTTTATCACTTTGTGATAGCGCGGATTAGTTTCTTTATTAACCGATTGAATTCGTGCTGAGTAATCTATGTGTGTAACGGCCGGAATATCTGAACGGAGGATATTCAGTTTGTCGATTCCAAAGAGCTTCTGTTCGTTTTCGGACATTTTTTTCTGACGTTCTTTTTTTACGTCAGCTACAAGAAGCATATAAGGGCTCGGTCTGTCGATCTCAAAATAATCTGATATCCTTTCTTCAAGCACAGAAGGAGCAAAGGGACGGAAACTTTCGCGGAACTTAATTTTAAGATTCATAGTTGCCTGCATTTTTGCCGAACGTGCATCTCCGATTATCGTTCTGCTTCCTAGTGCCCGGGGACCAAATTCCATCCTGCCTTGAAACCAGCCTATAACATTTTCTTCGTTTATCAGATCGGCAACTTTTTCTGTTAAAACTTCCTCGTTTTCAAAGTACTCATATGTAATTTCATTTTCTTCAAGGAATTTTTGAATTGATTTTTCGCTGTAAGCTGGACCGAGATAAGAACCTTTTTGAGAATCGTTTTTGTTATCCGCACTTCTAGGATTTCCGAGATATTGATACCAGACATATAAAGCCGCCCCCAAAGCGCCGCCTGCATCTCCCGCCGCGGGTTGTATCCATATATCTTTGAAAATGTTTTCTCTTAAAATTTTCCCGTTAGCAACACAGTTGAGAGCCACACCTCCCGCAAGCACAAGGTAATCCTCACCGGTTTCATTTTTCACGTGACGCGCCGATCTCAGCATCACCTCTTCGGTAACATCTTGAACCGAACGTGCCAAATCCATTTCACGCTGAGTTAATTTTGATTCTGGTTTGCGCGGCTCTCCCCCGAAAAGCTTATGAAATTTTGAATTTGTCATCGTCAAACCGGCGCAGTAATTAAAATACTTCATGTTAAGTTTGAACGATCCGTCATCTTTCAAATCCATCAATTCATTAAGTATCAAATCTACATATTTCGGCTCACCGTAAGGAGCCAAACCCATTACTTTATATTCACCCGAGTTTACTTTAAAACCAGTGTAATATGTAAATGCCGAATACAACAGCCCAAGCGAATGGGGAAACTTTATATCTGCAACGATGTTTATTTTGTTTCCCTCACCGGTTCCGTAACTGGTTGTAGTCCACTCTCCAACTCCATCCATAGTAAGAAAAGCTGCCTCTTGAAAAGGAGAAGCATAAAATGCTGAAGCTGCGTGAGATTCATGATGCTCAGGGAAAAGTACAGTTCCTTCGTAACCGAGTTCGGATTTAATCAACTCTTTCATCCACAATTTTTCTTTTATCCAAAGGGGCATAGCCTTTATGAATGATTTAATTCCGATGGGAGCGTAAGTAAGATAAGTTTCTAGCAATCTTTCAAATTTTAAAAACGGTTTGTCATAGAAAGCTACATATTCAAGATCATCAGCTTTAATCTTAGCCTCTGACAAACAATATTTTACTGCGTTAACAGGGAAACGGTGATCGTGTTTTCTTCGTGAAAATCTTTCTTCCTGAGCAGCCGCAATTATTTCGCCGTCTTTTATTAAAGCAGCAGCGCTGTCGTGATAATAAGCAGAAATACCAAGTATATACATATATTCAGTTTATTAAAAAATAGAACTATAAATTTACTTCTTTATGGAGTAATAATCTATTAGTCCCATTAAAATGAATGCTGAAAACAGGATAAAAATAGCTCAGAATCTGCGTACGATTTTTATTAATTTATTTTTCAATTTATCGGAGATTTAAGTTGTCATTGAACAGGAAACAAGTAAACTATATTCTAAGCAAAAGGAAAAAATTCAGCGCCAAGAGACTTGCTGAAAAACTGAATGTCGAAGTTGATGAAGTCGAAAGAGTATTATCGGAAAATCCCGCAAAAAAAGCACCGGCTTTGTTCTATGTTTTAATGTTACTTTTCCCCTTCTTAATTGTTTTGCTTCTTGAAATTTCTCTAAGAGTTTTTGATTATGGAATTGACTATGATGTTTTCGTTACTGTGTCCGAAGATTTTCCCGACTTATATGTTTTAAATCTCGAGCTTCCAAAAAAGTATTTCGGTAATTCAGAATTTATACCTGCAGTAATCCCCGATCTTTTCAAAAAGGAGAAGCCGGAAGAAAGTTTTAGAGTATTTGTTTTAGGAGGAAGTACAACAGCAGGCTGGCCCTTTGTTTACAACGCTTCATTTTCAAGACACCTTCAAAGAAAGCTGGAATTGTTGTATCCTTCAAGATTAATTGAAGTAGTAAATCTTGGAATGTCGGCAGTTAATTCATACACAATGAGAGATTTCATTGATGAAGTGATTGAACAAAATGCGGATTTAATAATCATTTATGCAGGACACAATGAGTATTACGGAGCATTGGGAGCCGGCTCAACACTGAGTTTCGGGTCAAGTCCGGCATTGGTAAATTTGATTCTTAAACTTCAGGATTTTAAGACCGTACAACTTATTACAAACTTTATCAGCGGTACGTGGAGCCTATTCACTGATGGTGATAAGGGACTTGATAATTCAGAAACTCTAATGTCAAGAATGATTGGAAACAGTACAATCGAATTTGATTCGAAAGAATATTTAAACGGCATTGAACAATTCGAAACAAATATGGATTACATTTTTGCTGAATTAGATTCGAAAAACATTCCAGTTGTTGTCGGACTGCTTACGAGCAATCTTAAGCAAAAACCATTTGTATCTATAAAAGAAAATCCCAAAAAAGATGCTTCAATATTTTTTACAAAAGGAGAAAACTATCTCGAACAAAATGAGTTTGTGAAAGCAAAAGAAAAATTGTTTTTTGCAAAAGAATATGATGCACTGCGTTTCCGAGCTCCCGAAGCGATAAATAAAACAATTAAAACTCTTGCGAAAAAATATTCGTTGCTGGTTGTTGATATGGATTCAGTTTTTTCTTTAAACAGTCCGGATTCAATTGTTGGTTATAATTTAATGGTAGACCATCTTCATCCTAATGTAGAAGGTTACAGAATAATGGGCGAAGCTTTTTTTGAAGCCTGCAATAAGCAAAATTATTTCCCGGAAGGAAGAGCGAATTTATCTAATCGAGATATAGATAGTATTCTAAATGCAAATTTTCCTTACACAAAATTGGATTCGGTTTGGGCTGAACTAAGAGTTAGAAAGCTGTTAGGTACTTTCCCTTTTGTTGAAGAAGGGAAACCTAATTATCTCCTGATGAACTTTAAACAAAATAATCTCATTGATTCACTTGCAGTTAAATGGTTCACAAGAAAAGTATCTCACCATAACGCTCACAAGCAGCTTGCTGATTTTTATTTCAGGCAAGGTGAATATTCATTGTTCATCAAAGAATACGATGCAATAATCAAGGATAGTCCATACGGCGAAATTAATTATGCGCAGTTAATCGATAAACTTATTTCAATACAATATTTTGACGAAGCACTACCTTATCTTTATAAGCTGAACTCACTTAACTCAAATGATTACACAACTAAATGGATTGGTTCTATTGCCGTAAATAAGGGTGATTATAAAACAGCGATTGAGTATTTGACCAAAAGCACGGATTACAATCCAAATGATTATCAAGTATATTATAATTTAGCCGGAGCTTATTATTTAGCAAAAGACTTTAAAAAAGCACTCGAAGCAGTAAAAAGATCGCTGGACTTAAACGCCTCGTACAAACCGGCAATTAAGTTCTATGAAGGATTAAAGAGTTTAGATAATTCTGAGAAGGAATAAAAAAAATCCGGTAAATTGCCGGACTTAATTCTTTAAAAAATGAAAAGTTATTTTAAGAGAAGCATTTTTCGAGAAGTACTGAATTTACCAGCTTTAATCGTATAAATATACACACCACTTGGTAGAAAGCTAGCATCAAAACTTACACCATGATAACCAGCCTCAAACTTGTTATTAACTAATTCAGCAACTCTTTGTCCAAGGATATTAAATACTTCAATTTTTACGTGTTCAGCTTTTGGAAGCTGCCATTCAAGATTGGTTGAAGAGTTAAATGGGTTTGGATATACAGAAACTTTTGGTTTTGGGCTAATATCATTATTAGTTTCATGCTCGACACTCGTAACTGTATCGATTAAACTATATCCTCGAATCCTAAAATTGCTGAAGTATGCCAATGTATCATCCGATATCCATTCTAAATCATACAGCTCGTCAGTCACATCTCGATAAGTTGTAACACTATCCAAAACAATATTATACACTACCAAATCAACAGAATTATCTACATCAGCAAACCAACTAAAAGCTAAAAGTAGATTATCCGGAGACCAGGCTAGCTCAAGAATTTCATCTTTAATGGTTCTTTCCAATTCATAAATCAGTCTAAATTCATCATCCTTATAATCGTATATATATACCCTTGGAGGCAAAGTTTCCTTCCCCACAGAAAAGGCAACCACTTCAAATACCGGGTTATAATCCAAAGTTAAGATTTCATCCTCTGGTTCAAGGGGAAAATCAAAGATTTGATTTATTTCAACAGTCTCAAGGTCATACTCTGAAACAGTTCCTCCACATGATGCATAAATTATGGTAGTGTTGTTTTTCCAAGAGTGGGGTTCGTCTCGTCCACACATATAAAACTCGGGATTAGAGTGAATAATTGTGCTGTCTTCAATATTAAAAAACCAACCAGTTACATAAAATAGATGCCTGTCATCCGGCGAAATACTAAATGGAGACTCCACAACTGAATTCTTTTTTAATTGATTAACCGGTCCACTTGTTTCGAAAATTACTTCCTCTTCCCCTGTATTAATATCAAACAAAATAAATCGGATGAAACCATCTTGCTGTGAATTATAAATACACTTTGCTGAATTATTGAACATAGCCGGAAGTAGATCAATTCCGTGCGAAAAAGTGTAAAAGGTCTCGTTGCTTTTAAGATCAAAATATATAAATCCACTTTTCCCAAGTGGTGACCCCTTTATAAACATTCCGTTATTGAATTTATCGTACGTAAAATATGCTGCGGGGAAATCAATAATTTGAAATTCTTGCGCTGGTAAATTCGTACTACCATGAAGAAGAAGAAAGGAAATTATTGAAGCGAACTTAAAGCAATGTTTCATATTACAACTCATAGAATAATATTTAAGTTATTTAGTTCATCAAATAATATACTATCTTTGATGGAATGTCAATACAGTTAACTAAACTTCATTTCACTGGACATTACTTCACGCAGTTAAAGTTTTACTGAAGGTATTTAAGTCGTTTCCTCTTTTTCAAGTAATAGCAAAATGAAAATCCTAAACCGTACTCAAGTATCTTTACTTTAAATTACAAAAATATCTTTTAATATCAAATTAGTTAATAATTAATACAAATTAATAAAGTGGATATAATTTTAAAAAAAAGTCCGGCAAATGCCGGACTTAATTCACTAAACAATTAACTTAATATTACTTAAGCAGCATCATTTTCTTTGTTTGAACAAAGTCGCCTGCAGTTAATGTGTAGAAGTAAATTCCGCTTGTCAATTTGCTTGCATCGAATTTAACTTCATAAGCGCCTTGTGCTTGCTGCGTATTAACCAAGGTTGCAACTTTTTGACCGAGCAAGTTATAAATTACTAAATTAACATCAGCAGCTTTCGGTATTGAGTATTCAATAACTGTTGATGGGTTGAATGGATTAGGATAGTTCTGATAGAGTTTGTAATCTGATACAATATTAGAAGGTGAATCGTCGATATCAGTTGGTTTAGCGTAATACGCTTGAATTCTGTGTGTAAGTAAATAAAGTAGATAACCGTTCGAATTTGGAATAACTATCTGACTATTTGTTGCCTCCCAAACCCCATCGTTGTTGTATTCACATTTAGCAAAAATTATATCTTCTTGATCACTAAGGTCATATACAATCCTCGTATCTTTTTCCCAGTGATCGACATCCCACAGAAATATAAGATTAATAAATTGATATGGAGTCCGTTCTATAGAAATCTTAGAAATATGCTGCCAGCCAAAACCAGTCCAACTATCTGTTATTACTGAATCTCTCTGATTTAATTCATTATAGTAGAAATACTGAAACAAAAAGTTTTGCCAAGAATCATTTTCCCAAATCTGAAAGATATTTGAAACTGGAAGATTGTCGGAATTGTTTTCAATTGTTGTTTTTGAAGTTTTTTGCCACTCGTCATCAATCCAAATAAAATTTGTTTCTAAAACTTTAGCTCCTTTGGAGTTAAAATGACTTGTTGACAGTAGATTATTTTCCCAAACAGAATTATCCCAAACATCGGATTTGATTACAATTTGATTTCCATTATCGTTATAGTAATAGTGATCTTGTGCAATATTAATAAATTCATCTCCAGTCCAAGATTTCAGAGTTGTATTGTTAAGATAACTACCTTGGTACGTATTTATAAGAGCAAATGAAGGCATCCAATTGCCATTAAAATCAGTTAAGAAGATAATCGAATCAATATTAATTGGTTGATCATATTTAAATTCTATTTTATTTTTATAACTATCTGTGTCTTCAAAGATTAAACTGTCTAATTGGAATCCAGATGGTGTACTTAGAAAACAATTATTTCTAGAATGAATATTAAAGTCAAACAGTCCAGAAAATAGTAAATTATTAATGACCATATCATTAATGCTGGTTTTCAATTCTCTTTCATTAGATGATAAAACCTGAGAATAAATGTTTATTTGTGGATATAATAATAAAAAAACCAATAATAACATTTTATTTATGTTTTTCAGCTTAATTAAAGAATCTATTGTATGCTAATTCCTACTGCTATTTGAGATGTATTTATGATTTTATTATCGAAGATATGTATACCCCTCAAACTTATAGCAAAAGTGTTGGTCACGAAATAATAAAATCCGATTCCTGTCGAGATACTTATAGTATTAGAAATTAGATCAATTTCATCATTTATCATTTTATTCAGAGGGATATCTCCATACGAAGAATACAACATCACATTTCCTGGAGTTCTAACAGTTTTTGATATAGCAAAATTATAATTAAACAACAAACTTATAAACGGTACAATTTTATTATATGCTTGTGAATAAGTAATTCCGGTCGTGAAGGGAAATAAATCATACAATATTTCAACTAGTTTATATGATGATACTTGAAAATAAGTCATTCCATTATAGTTTAGTTCCCCAATATCATTTTTAATTCTATTGATCGTTTCACTAGTATTAAAATATCCAATCGAGAATAGTATACTAAAATTCTGGTTAATCTTTAAATGAGATTCTAAGCCAACGTTAAAACCAACGTGTGATTCGTTACTTATGCTTATTCCCGAGATTACACCTATTCGGACATTCCCAGAATCTATATTTGTTAAAACTGGTTGAGATTGTATAGTGCCCATAATCAATATGTAAAATAATATTGGAACAAGTATTTTATGAATCATAACAATTATCTCCATTAAAAACTCCCAGCAGACATATGCCGCTGGGAAAAATATTTTATTTTGTAAGTATCATTTTCTTACTTATTCTGGTTCGTTGGCTTCTTAATTCATATACGTAAATACCGCTAGGGAATTCACCTGCATTAAATGTAATGGAATATACACCCACAACTAAAGGGGAATTAATTAATGTTGCAATTTTCTCCCCTAATATATTATAAATTACGAGACTTATATGACTGTTTTCAGGTATTTCAAAATTAATATTAGTTGTTGGATTGAATGGGTTTGGATAATTCTGCTCTAGTTTATATTCAGGTATGTTTAAGGCATCATCGAGCTTAACTAGTTTCCAAAACTCATCAGTTGTCGCAGTAACTGATTGTTCGGAAGAATAGCCTGAAGTATTATCATTCACATCCTGAGATTTTATTTTATACTTGATTACATAAAGTGGATCGAATTTGCCAGCATGTTCAACTGAATAATCAGTCCATTGAGTTGTTGTTGCTGAAACAGTGGCTACATCAGCATATCCTGTAACACCTTCGACTTTTTTGGCGATAATATAAGAATCTTTATCGGCTTGGCTAATTGCTGACCAAGATAGAACTGGATTTGAACCACTAAAATCAGCCGTGAAATTCTGCGGATACGGAGGATTTTCATTATCAACAACATAGAAATCCAGGATGTTTGAATACATCCAATAATTGTTTTGCCCAGCGAAATCGTAATCAACCCAAACACGGGCTTGAATTTGATAATGTCCCTCAATTGTAAGAGCCCATCCACCCGATTGGCCGGGAATCCAAGCTGTCCAACTCCCATCTGGGTATTTAATTCTACACTGATATGTACTCACAACCCAATAACCACCAACTGTTGCTATATGATAAGACATAGGTGCGCTACCTGTGATAAATGTTGAATAGTAAGTTTTTCCGTCATAAACATCCCCAGGAGACCCAACATCGAAATATACATTAGCTGCTGAAGTTACAATGTTTCCACATAACAATGTAATAATTATAAAAGCTTTTTTCATTTCGTCTCCTTTTTTATTTTGTTTTTAAATGTAACTTTCCAACTTAAGATTATAATTCTTCATCAAAAGGGGATTTCCTCAATTTTTTCTCTTTTGGCATATTTTCAAACCCAAATCTTAATAATTCCCCTTCTTCACCTGTATTAAGATCACGCCAAATAATATATACAGTCAAATCTATCTGAGATCGATTTACACACTCATTTTGGGAATTAAACAACGAAGGTAAATATCTGTTAAAGCCAGCACCTACAATCGAATTTGAATCGAGATTATAATAACCTACTCCCCCAGGAAAGTCCCACGAAAGAATATATAGACCATTATTAAATTTATCATACGTAAAGTAACCTTAGGTTGACACGGTCAAATTGATTTCTTGACCGAGACATTGTTTCCATGGCAAAACAATACTAAGAATTAGAAATGAAACAAACATAATATTTAGGTAAGATCGTAACATTATTTTTTATACCTTCATAGTTTTTAATAAATAAAAAACACGAGTTATTTAACAACATGTTAATTCATTCAGCTAAACTGCATTTGTCTTTACACTACCTTGAGAAGTGAAAATGTTTTTTAATTTATTGAGTGCTTACTTCCTTTATAAAAGTAAAAGAACGAAGAGTCTAAAACGTGCTTGAGTATCTTAACTGTTAAAATACAATAATATCTTTTAATTTCAAATTAATATCAAATAAATATTTATTATTTATAAAGCGTAAAAAAAAGTCCGGCGGAAGCCGGACTTTTAATTCACTAAACAATTAACTTAATATTACTTAAGCAGCATCATTTTCTTTGTTTGAACAAAGTCGCCTGCAGTTAAAGTGTAGAAGTAAATTCCACTCGTCAATCTGCTAGCGTCAAATTTAACTTCGTATGCACCTTGTGCTTGTTGTGTATTAACCAAGGTTGCAACTTTTTGACCGAGTAAGTTATAAATTACTAAATTAACATCAGCAGCTTTCGGAATTGAGTATTCAATAACTGTTGATGGGTTGAATGGATTAGGATAGTTTTGTTTCAACGAATATTCTTCAGGAATAATTCCTTCGATTTCTTTAACGCTAGTAGGAGTATCATAATCTCCCCAAACGTTGTAAGCACCAACAATGTTATCGCTAGGAGCAACTAAGAAGTTGTGGTTTGTTCCGAATCCACCTTCGTTATCCATCGGTGTTCCTGGGCTTATTACTGATGCTCCATCATACCAAGCACCATATTTGTATTCAACGTTTCCACCTGCAGTTCCAACAGGGAAATTAACGATTACGGACCAAATATTATCGCCGGCAACTTCGTCGCCATTGACACCATCGTCATTCATAGGAATCATAAATCTAAAAATATTATCGCCTTTGAAAGTGCCGTTTGCGTTTGTATCAGCGGGTTCCCAGCTTCCGCCCCAAGCACCTAAAGCACTATCGGCACCTTTAATACCAACAAATTCAAGCATATCAACAGGTATTGGAGAATCGTCATAAGCATTTAGCGGATTTTGTCCCATATCAACCTTAAATCTAACCTGTAAAGGTGCTTCGATAGGAGGATCAAGAGGGAAAATGTTAGGTACGATAGTTGGTAAATCAACTACAGAACCGTCAGCTACGTAGTGGAACCATCTGTCACCACCTAATTCCCATCCGTCATTCGCAAATTTATCTCCAGGACCTGCTTTGAATTTCCACTTGGTTGAATCACCTTCAGCAAATTCAGCAGGAGCGGCAACGGTCAAACTTGTACGGAATAATCCAGGTACAAATTCGTCTTCAACCATTGTTCTTTCGCCATCGGTAACGGTTCCAAGACCGTCCCAATCCAATCCCATAACATCGATATTATCAGTTTCCGGATCGAAGAATCCAGGACCGCTTCCTATAATTCCACTAAGGTCAGCAGTAAAGTTTAATGTGTTTGAGATACCTAGCACGTTAACTTCAATTCCCGGAACCAGCGGATCAAGTTCGAAAGTAGAACCATCTGCTTGAATATAAAGCGGATAACCGTCATAGTCACCGAAACCACCTTCCCATCCGCCGTTTACAAATTTAGTACCGGCAGGATCGATAGCTCTAAATTTCCATCTTAATGAATCACCCTCAACTGCATCTGTTGTGATTATGAGAGTAGTTTTGTAAATATTGCCGGCATCTAGTGTAAGGACCGGATCACCTTCAACTGTAGTAGTGAACGCATCCCAAACCAAACCTTCAATCTGGATTGTGTCTTCAGCGGGATCAAACCCGTCTGCAATTAATTGTGTCATATCGGCAGCAAATGTAACAGTATTGGTAATTTGTCCGAATGACTGTGAACTAATTAACAGCGTAAGAGCTGCAATTAAGTAAATTAGTTTTTTCATAGAGCACTCCTTTTAATGTGAGAAAACTTATTAAAATCCTATTGTTAATGAATATCTTGAGATATCACCAAATATTCCAAATTGAGCATAACCGTAATCGAATTTAAGATCAATTCCTTCAATATTATACTGCAATCCGACGCCGGCAGTTAAACCTTCTTCAGCGGCATCTTTAAATAAAGCGTTGTAACCAACACGTAATGAAACAATTTTATTCCAGATTAGTTCCGTACCACTGTTCAGGTGTGGTGTAGTGTTGTTCGGATAAACCGCATCGGCAGCGAGAGTCCATTTCCAGTCCTCGTTATCAAAAACTTCACCGGCAAGTCCTACGGTAAATGTAAGCGGTAATCCCCAATAATCAGTATCCAAGGATGAGACAATATTAGCATTGTTTCCGGCATTAGATGGATCGATATCAACCGGTTGAAGCAGATCTTTCCCGGCTAACTGCATCTCAGTTCCGAAGTTAGCTATGTTCATTCCGATTCGAATACCGTTAAACTGCGTTGTAAAAAGAAGCCCGATATCGAGGGCAACGGCACTTGCACTTTCATGCCAAATTCTTGTTTGTATGTATTTAAAAGTACCGCCAATTGAAAATCTATCGGTTAAATTTCTTGCATAAGAAACGCCGACTGCAATATCCATAGCGTCCCATCTTTCACCGGTTCCGTTAGGACTTTCGGGAGTGGTAATTTCTTCTTCGCCGTAATCCAAACTGCTGAAACTGATACTGAAAGCATTATCGCTGTCGAGTTTGATTGCAATACCTGCCCAATTAATACTTGTTCCAGGAACAAGCCATTCAGCGTAAGAAGCATGAAACTGGCTTGTGGCTAGTCTGGAAAGACCACCTGAATTCCAATATGCGGAAGTGGCATCATCGGCAGTTGCGGCAAATGCGCCGCCCATACCTGTTGCCCTTGATCCGACGGGGATTGTCAAAAAGTCAGCTGCGGAAGTACCGACTTTGTTTTGAGCAAATATGCTTCCAGCAGTAAGAAGCATTAAAATCACATAAAATATTTGTCTATTTAATCTCATAAAAGACTCCAGCATAAATCTGGGTTAAAATTTCTTTATTTAATGATCGCTAATTTTCCAAATTTCTTATCACTTATTCCGTCCGCTTCTACCACATAGAAATATACTCCAAAAGCAACATCGAGCCCTTCTTTGTTTCTCAGATCCCAGCTCACTGTGCCGCTTTCAAGATTTCCGTCATGATAAAGCGTTTGAACATGATTTCCGGCAGAAGTATAAATATGAATCTTGCTTGCCGGCGGAAGATTTATAAAGTTAATCACGCGTTCTCCCCTTCCTCTTATTTGTGACGGAAGAGGTTGTTCAAACACGTTTGTAACAACATAGGGATTAGGAACTGCTTTCACATTTTTAATATTGTTGCGTGCTAATTCTTGATCGTAATAATATCCTCTTGTAGTGAAGTTATATTTTGTCGAAGCGTTAAATGGTTTTCTTATACTTACGAAGAAAGTGTCGCCCGCGGTGGGAAATACTGTTGAAGTATCAGAGAAGAAATCTATTGACCAAGTAACAACCGAGGTATCGCGGTTACTGAGGATTATTCTATCCCCGGTATTAAGTAAGGTATCTCTGCTTGTTGAAGAGAATGGAACCTTAAACTTATCTTCGGGATTTGTAATATCATAAATCTCAAAATTTGATCTTACCGCACCGAAAGGAATTCCCAGCATATTTGGTGTACTTAATTTATCATAGGTATCATAAAACACGAATGCATAATCTCTCGGATCGCGAACACCAAATAAACCTGCAGACGGATAATCTCTTCGAACAACCGAAAAACGAAGACTTGTTGAATCCGGGGTCGTCCAGTAAGTTCTGTTTATATTTACTCTCACGCTATCCAGTTTTTGATAACTGGTGTCAAAGGAAATTCTAACACCGTCGAACACGTCGCCGTTTATCGGAAGCATTTTTTTAGGCTGAGCAAAAATCGTATCGTTTGGGAATGCAGTATTTATTACGTTGTATCCATAAGCAAGCGGAGTTCCACTAACTAGAGAGTCAACAAAGAATACCTCATAAGTAGCATCTATAACTTTTGTTTCGTCAACAACCTCAAAGTACGGGGTTCGTTCAGCAAATCCTTCAACAAGCGAAAGTTCTGTCCCGTCCTCGGGTGGAACATAACCGGAAACCGGGGCATTTGGAATAACTGCAGCGGTGTTTATATCTGTTTCTATCTGCCCAAGAGAGTTAATCGCTAAGAACTTGTCATTTTCTGAAGGATAAATATCTTTTGCAGGATCACCTCGATCATAAGCAACGATTGCGTAGTAATAAGTTCTTCCATTTATAACATCCTCGTCAACATAACTGTTTCTAATTCCTGTGTCATCACCAAGATAGTAAGGAAGACCATCAAGAAGATCATCCACAGATGCACTTGATTCGAAATAACCTTTTATACCATTATCGAGATCGTATTGAACTATCGGTTCATAAGCTCTTTTTCTCCCGCGTCCGTCAGTAAGAACAAATGCATCTGAGAAATCAGCGTCTGTTCCTTTATATATTTTATAGCCTTCAAAATCATTTTCTTTTGTTGTCGGATCTATTGAACTTTCAGCTTTTTTATCCCAGTATAAAGTAACTTTTTCATCCCCCGCAACTGCTGTAAGAGTTGGTTTCTCCGGGGGTTTCGGGAAGTTATAGTTAGCGTTATAAATAGTTTGTGCTACTCTCTTTGTTTTAACAACTGTCCTAAAATCATCGCCATAAGCAAGCGCGAGAGAAAAACGTTCGGTTTTTTTAGGAAGAAGCGGGAAGTAACCGGAAGCATAAATAAAGTCGCCGTCCTCTCCTCTAGTGGCAACGTTGTTAACGAATATAGTTGGCACGTCGAAAAATCCGGGACGCATTCTACGCCACATATCGTTTTCATCACTCATGGTTATATCGCCTGCCGGAACAAAGTACTGAAAACTCGTCAAACCAATCTGATCAGATTCATCAACATCTGTTCTGTCAAAGTTTGGTTCACCGGGAGTTGGAATTCCATCCCCTTCTCCAAAATCACCGGTATCCGGTTTTCCGTCCGCTCCAACATCGTCGAGTTCGGGATTCCAATCATCGTCGTTATCAATCTCGTCGTTTCTCGCTTCGTCGATCATTTTTTCGGTCAAGCCAATGTTATTTACATAGTCTTTATATTGAACAGGATTAAGTGTATCTATAAGAACCTGTTCGGTTGTAGTTCCGATATTTGCAATTTGAAGCTGACGATAGTGAACTTGAAAGTTCTCGTCAATCAGACCGTCAAGATCATTATCAATACCATCTGTTGCATTTGGGTTTAGAGTACCTGTTTGAGCATTTCTATTTCCTTCTTCTAATACTGTTTCACCGGGAACCAGCTCGAATTGAACACCCATTGATGTAACTGTAGTCGCTGAATTCGGCATAGTGAAAACTGTTCTTTCAAATGTGTTTTGATCTATGAGTATAAGTTTATCACCTGCCTGCAGCGTTTTTGAGTCAAAATCAAAGTTATCGAAATAAGGAGGAGCAGAGCTGAAGTTTCTTGCATCTCCATCGTTATCTATACCGTCAAACGGGTTACCGGGAGATTCGAGAAAAGCATAAGCCACATATGCTACGTCGTGAGGTGTAGGCTGCCATCTCGGGTTTGATGAAGGGCTAATATAGTTATCGAAATCGTAAGAGTATGTTATAGCGTCTCGCACTTCAAAAAACGAAACGTCATCGTCATACTCCGTGCCCCCTGCTCCAACGTATGTACCAACAAGTGCACCAAAAACTGCTTGCTTGTAAGTAGTTGTTCCGGCATTATGAATTTCATAAAGCCAGAAAAGAATATCTTGAGCAATAAAGTTCTGCCACTGCAAACCTCTTATTATCATTTGGAGAGCTTGCCCTTTTCTTGAAGGATCGGTTGAATCGGGGAGAAAACCAAGGCGAGTAAAAAATTTCTCGTCCATGTTATCGTCCATCCAGAAATAGCTTTCTTGATCTGCATTGAGCTGGCCTCTGCCAAAGTACCCATTCCATTCAACATTGCCATCTTCATCAACCCAAGTAGGCTGATCGGGCCAGCTGGTCGTTGGCCAAGTTTCTGGCTTATGGCTCATTGCAATTGCAAGCTCGGTCGTTGCATCTAGAGTTTCGTTAAAGAAGCCTGGTATTGGTTGAAAAGTCCAAGGTGATCCACCCGGAGAACTATCGCCGCCGCCCGGGCGATCCACTTGAGTAATCACAACTGAAGCAGTATCGGTATCAGGAACGCCGTCGCCATCAAGGTCGATAGGAAGAAGGACACCAACAAGCGGGCTTACGTCCCCGATATACTCGTTAGTATCATACTTCCAAGCACCGCGGGGCCCGCGATTTCCGGGTTGAGCAATAACGCCTTGGTTTGTAAAAACAGTTCTAACTTGGTTGCCCCGGTGAACCCCGATTCTAAGTGCATTTGGATCACCGCGTTGAATTTGAGCAACAACAACATCTGCAAACAGAAAAAGAACTGCCAACAGAATCAAATAGATATTTTTAAAAGGATTCATATGAATTCTTCCATACTTTAATAATTTTTAATTAAAAGTAGAACGATGCACCTAATTCCACTCTTCTCGGTTCAGAATAAAATGACGGATTTCTATAAAATTCGTCCAATGTGTTTACAATTTCCGGTGTTGATCTAAATCTGTAGTTGTATTCGTCTATGGTAAAGTCTGCAGTTCCGCTGTCCGAATAAACATTGACTTGGTTCTCAACTCCAAGCAGATTATAAACCCTGGTAAAGAGACTTAACTTATAACCAAACAAATCGAGATCATAATATGCTTTTAAATCCAAGTTATATGTTGCTGGTTTTATTTCACTGTTAGTCAGCAGTTTTGAGATATTTATTGACTGCGTTGGCGTATAAGGAAATCCGCTTCCGTATTGACCTATAACACTAAATCCCCAATTTTCTGCAGCATAGTTAAAAGTAAGGTTAACTGTATGAGCTTGATCCCAGTTAAGACTAACTAATTGAATTTCCGGCTGTTCGCCTCCGACAAGCTGATTTCTTGTTGCTGCAGGATCTGATGCATTCCCTTTTGCAGACTGCAGAGTATAATTAATGCTTGCAGACCAGTTATTCGAGAATCTTTTATTAAGCGTCAATACAATTCCTTTTACGAATCCAAAGTCGCTGTTCACAAATTGGCTATATGTGCTGCCTCCTCCGTAAATTGTAATTTCATCCGTTCGAGTTCCCGTAAGATCTTTAATGTCTCTGAAATATCCCGTCAAATCAATTGTTAAGTCATCGTTTAATGCTTGGGAAACACCAACTTCACCGCTGATTGTCTGCTCAGGTTTTAGATCGGGGTTTCCGGCGATACCAAGATTTGTAGCTCCACCGTAACCGAATTTATACTCAGGGTTTTGGTACAAAAATTCATAATTCGGAATTTGGAAAAAATGACCATAGGAAAAGTGAATTACCCCGCGGTCGGTAATTGGAAATGCAACACCGAGTCGAGGACTTAACTGTGTTTTTGTTGTTGCATCTTTATACCAATAACTTTTTCTTTCTTCCAAAGTTTTTGCAATATTTTCAGGTTTTCTTGGTCTGTAAATGTCAGGATCGTTTGGATCACTGAGAACTTTTCCGTCAGGATCAAAATAGTCGAACCGAAGACCAACGTTAATAATAAGGTCTTCCAATTCAATTTTATCCTGAAGGTAAGCTGAAACTTCGACTGGTGTATGTTGATAAATATCGATTGCCAAGTTATCATTCGGATCATTCGGATCTGGGACGCGCATATTTACGAAAGGAATTCCGCTGTCCTTTGGTTCAGAGATTCCATCCTCCCCGGGGTCAAACTGACCATTTCCGTTTGAATCGATATATTGAAGCAGGTATACATTATCAAAAGTGACGGCATTTCTGGATATATTAAAACCCGTTTTAACTTGGTGAATTCTTGTCAATTGTGAGGTGAGATCAAATTTTAATCCGTAGCTGTCAGTAGTTCGCTTAAAGTGCTGGTTGTCAGTTCCACCGGTTTTAAAACTAGGTGCTTCCGTTGGCTGCTGACCCAGCAAAGCAGTATGTGTATAACGTGGATCGTTGTAATCTTCGTAAACGTATTGCCTAAATTTCTTAAAGAAATAAGATCCACTCAATTGATAAAATGTGTTTGCGCTTAATGTATGAGTTAAGCTCAAAATATTAGTCAATCCCCAGCGGAATTTGTGAGGCATACCGTCCGGATTGTAAGTATAGGATTGATCGTAATCCTGGTACTCAATCATATCATAAATATAGTTGAAACCTATCTTAATCCCGGATACGGGGTTAAAAGTAAGTTTACCTTGAAGATAAATTTTATCATTGGAATTTAATGGAACAACTTCTCCGTCCCCACTCTGTTGAATATCATACCTAGTTTCGATCGGTTCGGTTGGACCTCTATTGATTGTAATATCCCATGGATTATATCTTCTTTCGCCGTAAAACCATCCTCCGAAGTGAACTAGTCTTCCGTTGGCATAAAAACTCAAAAGATCGCGAATAATTGGTCCGCTTAGATTTGCTTCAAAATTATAGATTGATGCAGGCTCAATTTTATCTATATGATTGAATACGTCAGATTCCGGTTGATAATAACTACCAGTGTATGCAGTTACCGTTCCGGTGAACTTACTCTGTCCTTCTTTGGTAGCCAAATTCACATAAGCGGAAAGTGCCCGACCGTATTCGGCATTAAATGCTCCGCTTATAAACTGAAGTTCTTGAATTGCACTTGCGTTAACATCAACAACCGTCGAACCGTCGTAAACATCAGTTACAGGAACGCCGTCTATCGCATAAACAACTTCACCGCTTCTTCCGCCTCTTACATTGCCGCCAACAACACCTGCTTGAAGTTGAAGCACTTCTTGAAATTCGGTTATCGGAAGAGCCTGAATTTCATCGGCACCAATTAACGCGGTTGATGCAGTTAGGTCTTTAGTAACCAAGGGTTTTTCGGCAATAATAACAATTTCCTGTCCTAACTCAAGACTAGTTTCATACAATTGAAAATCGATTTCGGAAGTCAGGTCGATCGAAACTCTAACATTTTCAACAGTAACCGAATTATATCCAATCGCGGAAGCCTTAATAGAATAAGTACCGGGCCCGATATTTAATATCGAATAGTAACCATCGAGATCTGTTGCCGCACCGAGGCTGGTTTCCTGAACAATTACGTTAACAAGCGGCAGAGGTTCGCCTGTCGATCCGTCTACGATTCGACCGGCAATCTTTCCGGTTTGGGCAAAATTTTGCTGTAAAAAAATCAGCAGAAATAAAAATGAAAAAGGAACTAATCGTAAAAATTTTATCATCTTTCCCTCCTAAAAGGAAGATACAATTAGGATTGCGTTAATTCTTATAAATTTCCCTATTATAAAAAGAGATTTCTATTTTCAATACCTCAAAAGAACAAAGTTTGGTCTAATTCATCATTCTGAAATTAGAGAAATATATCCACTCAAACCACTACCTAAATGAGGGTATTAATAAATAGGACATTTATGGAGATGAAACAATAACTACATAAATAGGTAGCTATTTAAAAAACGCCCATAACGGATTTAACGTCCTGTTTATTTTCCTCAATTTATCTCACAAACCGACGAATTAAATAAAACAAGGATTTCTTAATCTCATTTAGTTGTCAGCAGAATATAAACGAATGGACTTATATTAGCAAGCTGACTTTTGAACATTTGTTATAGACTAATTATCGGATTGCTTATAACTTCATAAGTTGATAGATTTTTGTTTTGATTTAACCGGATCTGTCCAAATGAAATTTTATCAAATTGCTTTTCTTTTTTTTACTGGTGTTTCAAGCTTGGTTTTTTCTCAAAACCAGGATAGGATTGTTGCCGAAATCGGAGATAAGGTAATTTATGAGTCCGAATTTATTGAACGCTACGAACTTACTCCATCATTTAACAAGCAAGTAAAAGGTAGAGAAACTGCTCTTAAATTCAATTTTATTTATACTCTTATTGCCGAGAAACTTTGGGCAAGTGAAGCCGAAGATTTAGGAATTGATCAACGTCCTGAGGTAGTTACAGCAATAAATTCAATTGAAAAAATGTATGTGCGTGACGCATTATATCGAAGAGAAATCCTCGATAAAATTTCAATTTCCGAAGAAGAAATAATAGAAGGCACAATTAGAAACGCAAACTCTCTTTACTTGAATTTTATTTTTTCAAAGGACGAGGAAGCAATTTTTCAACTTCATGAATTGTTGAATCAAGGCATTCCTTTCGATACTGTTGTTTCTGCAAGACCCGAAAAGGATGAACAGGTTGAACCAATTGAAATTGTATTTGGTCAGATGGAAAAATCGATAGAAGATTCAGTTTATAAATTAAATCTTCACGAATATACATCACCGTTATTGACTGTTGATGGTTGGTACATTTTTTCCCTCGCCGATAAGAAAGAACAACTTTTCAACACCGAAAAAGAGAAAGAAGATGCAATTGCGGCGGTAAAAAAAATTATTCGTAAACGAAAGGAGATGGAACTATATTCTCGTTTCTATGAAAAATTCTTCGCAGGGAAAAGAGTTGACACGAATGCTCAACTTTTTGAAGAACTTTATTCATTACTTCTAAATACTTTTAAGGATAAATTCGAAAAAACCTCATCTCCTGATGAACGACAACTATTTCATCTGGATGCGTATGATGTAATTGATATTGAAAAAAAACTTGAAGAGAAAAAGTTAGCCCAAACATTCCTTACCTTCCCCGAAAAAACCGTTACACTTAAATCATTCTTTAGAGATATAGTTTTTGAAGGTATTCAAAGTGAAAAGGTTCCAGAAAAAATATTCAGACTGCAATTTGACGAAAGAGTAAAAAAATATATCGAACAGGAACTGCTAAGCGATGAGGGATATCGACGTGGAATTCATCTCCTTCCCGAAGTACAAAATTCCATGAAAATGTGGAGATCAAACTATCTTCAGCAAGCGCTTCAAAATCAAATAATTGATTCAATCGAAGTATCCGATTCTGCAGTGTTGAAATATTATGAAAATAGATATACATCTGAAGAAATTCCTATGCAGGTTAACATTGTTGAAGTTTTGACCGACAGTTTGGAAACAGTAGATCATATTTTAAGCGAACTCGAAAAAGGAGTTCCGATAAAACAGCTTGCATCAAAATTTACGGAGCGTGAATGGACGAGAGAAAACGGGGGAGAATTCGGATTTTTTCCTATTAATGCTCATCCTGAGATCGGAATGATTGCAGCACAGATGGAAGTTGGTGATATTTTTGGTCCATTAAATCTAGAAGAAGGTTACTCGATCTTTCAACTTATAGGAAAGGACGAGAGAAAAGTTGCACCGCCATCCAAAACTTTTGAGGAGGTTAAAGAATCGCTGAGGCGAGAGTTGGCTGAAAAAGAGGCTTGGGAAAAAATAATTAATAAAACCGTTGAATTTGCCGAGAAGTATAAATTCAAAATAGATGCTGATGTTCTCAAATCAATTGAAGTAACCTCAATAAATTCATTTGCGATTCGTAATATGGGATTTGGAGGAAAGGTAACTGCAGTTCCGTTGACTGCACCGTTTGTTGAATGGATTTATAAACTTCGTGAAAGAACGGAGGAACTCCCCTAAACAAATTTATAAAGTTCGAATCTTTCGATAGATGCTGAAAAAATTGGATTTAATCTGGTCGGTGCTGTGGTTAGTTAAAACAGATAAAGCCGGAAGGTTATTTCCTTCGCTGAGATATTTAAGAAGATTAATTTCAGTTGAAGTCAAATTTTTAAATTTTCCATTTTTGCGATCATGCTTCCTTTCAAGATGTTCGATAATATGCTTAGCCATCTGCACACTCATAAATGCCTTCTTTTCCGTAATATCTTTTATAGTATCGAAGATTTTTTTTGCCGTGCAGTTTTTTAAGATATAGCCAGAGGCTCCAGATTGCATCGATTTAAAAATGATCTCATCATCTTCATAAACTAAAGAGACAAGTACTATGGAATCGGGAAAGTAATTTTTAACTTGGCGCAGTCTGATTAAATTGTCGCTGCTTCTTGGAATAAAACCTAGAATAATAATGTCGGGCTTCAGTACTTTTTTTTCTTCAAGCAATTCTTCACAACGGGAGTAAGTCGTGATAATTTCAAACTCTTCAGAACTCTTTAACAAGTGCTGAAGCCCCTGACGAATAACGGTATTTTCTTCAACAATAGATATTATCATATGCCTTCGCTAGTTGAAGACTTAATTAAGGGCAAACAGCAAAACTTTTGTTTAACTGTTTTCACTTGCAAAAGTAGCTATTAATTTAGAACTGCGAACCTACACAAACAGAGGTTTTTTAGACACTTTAACCTACCCTTCCTACCTTGATATGTAGAGCTGGTTAAATTAAGCCTTGCTTTATTGCTTTTGCTACTGCTTCGGATTGTGAGTGAACGTGAAGTTTTTTGTAGATGTTTCTGAAATGAAATCTAACTGTTTCAACACTGATGAAAAGAGAATCGGCAATCGCTTTATAGTTGTTACCTTCAACCAAACCTCGTAAAACTTCCTTTTCTCTTGGAGTTAAATTTACATCCGTTGCCTGTGGAATAATCGTCTCCCTCTGTTGAAAAAAATCAACTACTTTCCTAGCAATGTGCGAACTCATCGGGGCACCCCCTTTATATGCGTCCTGAATTGCATCAAGAAGCTGAGCGGGAGGTGTTTTCTTTACCATATAACCGCAGGCTCCGGCACAAAGAGCTTTAAATACAGTTTCGCTTTCATCGTAAATAGTGAGCACAAGAATTCTTATTTCGGGGAAAATTTTTCGAACCTGCTTAATACCTTCAATTCCCGACATTCCCGGCAAATCAATGTCCATCAAAACAATATCGGGTTTCAATGATTCAACTTCTTTAAGCATGTCCTCGCAATTAGAATAATCACCGACGCAGCTAAAATCGGGAGTGCCGTCTATCAGCATCTTAAGACCGAGTCTTATATTCTCATTATCCTCAACTATTAAAACTTTTACCGAGTTTTCCATATAGATTTCTCTTCCTTCCGGTTCAATTTACTTAATATTCCCGACAAATTGAATTTCGGTGCCCTGATTTACTGTGGAGGTTATAGTAAGCTTACCGCCTATCTTCTCTGCTCTACGCTTCATGTTTTCCATTCCGTTCCCATGAGATTTTTTGTTTGGATCAAATCCTTTTCCATTATCTCTGAGATGAATGACAATCGATCTTCCTTTTTGATTTGCATTTAAAATTATTTCAGTGCAATTGCTGTGAGTTATGCTGTTGTTTATAGCTTCCTTAAATATCAAATAAATATGCTGTCGGTGTTCCATTGAGAGTGAAACTTTTTCAAGAGCTCGCAAGTTCTCCGATTTAAATGAAATATTTGTCTGAGACAAAATTTCGGAATACCTGTCTTCCAAGCGAAGGATTAAATCGTAAAGGGAATCCCTTTTGGGATTTACAAGCCATACGATATCGGTCATCTTGTCGATTAGTTCGCGGCTGTTCTCGCTGATTAGTTTTAAACTTCGCTTAACATCCTCTTTTTCGTTGTCGATTTTTGTCGCAATCACTTCACTGAGGATTGAAATCTCCGTCAAGCTAGAACCAATATTATCATGCAAATCAGCAGCTATTTTTGTTCTAAGTCTCTCAAGGGACAACAGTTGCTTAACTCTGTAACTAATGAAATAAACAATCAAACCAGTTAGTATCAGGATAGTGATAATAATAAACCACCAAGTTTTCCAAAATGGTGATTCAATAATTATACGCAGGCTTGCTCCTTCCAAATTCCAAAGTCCGTCGTTGTTGCTCCCCTGAACTTTGAAGATATATTCACCGTCACTAATATCAGTGTAATTCACGAATCTTCTTCTGCCCGGCTGTGTCCAATCGTTGTCGAATCCTTCAAGTTTATAACGATACAAATTCTTTTCACTGTTTACAAAATCGAGAGCAACAAATTCAAACCCGATGACGTAATTATCATAATCAAGTTCTATAACATCAGACTCAATAATATTTTTTGAAAGAACCGATAACGAATCATCAATAGTAACAGGTTTGCTGAAAAGTTGAAGACCGGTTATATGAACCGGAGGTATGTGTGGATTATCCTTAAGTTCCTCGGGTAAAAACGAATTGACTCCGTTAACGCCTCCAAAATATAATCTTCCGGATTTTGCCCTGCAGCTAGCACCCCAAAAAAACTGATTGCTCTGAAGACCGTCGCTTTCGTCATAATTTCTAAACTCTTCGGATGAAGGAGTGAACTTTGAAATTCCGTTGTTTGTACTGAGCCATAAATTTCCATCGTTATCATTTAATATTCCATAAATAACATTGCTGGCTAGTCCGTCTTTTTCCGAGTAACTTACGAAATTAAAATTTTCATTTGAGTTAAGATCAAGTTTATTCAGCCCGCCGCCATGTGTACCAATCCATAAAATATTATCCTTATCAAGGAACAATGAAATAATTCGATTATCGCTTAATGAATTTTCATTATAAGGATCGTAGAAAAATGATTCAATTTTTATGTTTTCTAAATACGTTGAGAGATCATTTCCTGAAGAACTAATTTTATTTAATCCGTTCCAAGTTCCAACCCAAACGTTTTCATCGTTATCGATCAAAATACAATTTGACTGAACCCTGTTATCGCTGAGGGATTTTGTATCACCGTTTCCCGATTGAAATCTTACTATTCTTTCTACCCCGAAAATGTAATAATCAAGCCCGCCTTCAGTACCGATCCAGATATTTCCGAATTTATCCTCGTTAAGTGCTTGTATAATTGTGCTTGAAAGTGATAGGCTTTGGTTTACTTTACTAAGCGGAGTAAACTGTGCAGAGCCGCCCTCGTTATATATCATTCGATTCAAACCTCCGCCCCATGTGCCGATCCAGTAAATATTTCTTGAGTCCTGAAAGATTGTTGAAACCGCATCGCTGCTTATACTACCGGAAGATCCATCTGCTCTAAATTTTGTGAAAATTCCATCGTCTTTCATCAAATTCAAACCACCACCGAGAGTGCCGATCCAGATCCTTGCTTTTTTGTCCTCGTAAATTGAACGGATCATATTGTGACTTAAGCTTGATTTTTTGCTGGGATTGTGCTGGTAAGTTTTCAATATTTTATACGGTTCCATCAATTTATTTACACCTGTTCCAACAGTTCCAATCCAATAAATTCCTGTTCTATCCTGAAAAATTGTTCGTATAAAATTATTAGTCATGCTGTTAATATCGAAAGGATCGCTTAAGTACCATAAAGTTTTATCCTCATCGACAATATATTTCGCGAGTCCCCCTTCAGTAGAAATCCAAATGTTTCCTTCGGCATCTTCAAGAATTGAAGTAACATTTTGATTGGGAATTGCATTCTTTTTAGAAGTATCATTTGAAATTTTGCGAAATTTGCTGCCGTCAAAAATATTAATACCGCCTTCGTTTGTTCCTATCCAAAGCCTATTCATAGAATCCCATAAAAGCGACCAAACATAATTACTGCTTAATCCATTTCTGCTTCCAGAACTGAAATAGTGATAGAACAATTTTTCTTCGGGGTCGTACATATTAAGTCCATTATCAGTACCTATCCAAATGTTGCCACTGGAATCCTCGGTAATTGCCTTTACGTTATTGTTGCTTATACTGTTCAACGCCGGATTATGTTTATAGTATTTGACGAGTCCACTTTGTTTCTCAAACTTGTTCAATCCACCGCCTTCTGTACCAACCCAAAGATTTCCTTTGCTGTCCTCAAAAATTGCACGTATGCTGTTACTGTTTACTGAATTAGTTCTTGATGTAGAAAAAACATCAAACTTACCTGTTTCATAATTATATTTGTTGAGACCGCCGTTGTTTGTTCCTATCCAAATTTGATTTTGTGAATCGAGGTATAAACACCAGATGAAATTATCGGAAAGACTTAATGAATCAGCCGGATTGTTCCGGTAAATAAAAAATTCATAACCGTCGTATTTATTAAGTCCGTCCTCGGTTGCAAACCACAGAAATCCTTTATGATCCTGAAGAATTGAATGGACAGTGTTGTGCGATAAACCTTGCACAACAGATATACTTTCAACTATCTGAGACGAAGAACTTTGCGCATAAAAATTTTTCGGAAAAGTAAAAGACGTAAGAACAAGAAATAACAAAAAACAAGAAGCTATAGTGGAACGATGATCTTCATATTTTTCGATCTTCGATTTGTTCAAAAAATTATCCTGAAGTGATCAAATAAGTGTTCAAAAAAATAGCTCAATTTGAGCTAATTTTCCAGAACAATAAGTATATTTATAATTATTCAATCACAAATTTTTCAGGCGAATGGACGTAAGACAAAGTGAAGCTCACAGAAAAGCGAAAGAGTTAAAAGCGAATGTCGAAAGAAATGGCTACAATTGTTCATTGATCATCACAGCGCAATATCATTATGCATTCGACATCGCAGATGACACGGCAAAGGTGAAAATCCTTGTTTATTACGGACGGAAAGGACTTAAGATAGTTCTGCAAGGGAATAAAGAAGAAAAACTTTATAACGAAATCAACGATTTGATCTTCGAGCAGATTGATTTGTTTCCGAACAAATCCCTCGAACTGGACGAACCTCAAGTTTATATTGGTACCGACGAATCCGGTAAAGGAGATTTCTTCGGTCCGTTGGTAGTTGCCGGTGTATTTGTTAACGAAGAAAGCAGAAGAAAGCTTGTTAATCTTCAAGTGAGGGACAGCAAGGATCTCACTGATTATCAAATAAATTCTTTTTCGAAAAAAATAAAAATTATAGTGCAAAATCAGTTTGAAGTATTTTTATTGACCCCAGAACAATACAATGAAGAATATAACTCGCACAAAAATCTCAACCATATGCTTTCGGATATCCATCAAAAAGTTATAAATAGGCTGCTTGAAAAAATCGAATGCAGAGAGGTAATAATTGATAAATTCAGCAAACTTGAAATTGAAGTTCCTTCAGACGTAAAGGTACACTATATTCAGAAAGCCGAAAAATATACTGCTGTCGCGGCAGCGTCAATATTGGCGAGAGCCGAATTTAACAAGTGGTTTACCAGTAAAGAAAACCAAGGACTTAAACTTCTAAAGGGAGCATCTACCGAAGTTGAAACTCTTGCAAAAACTATTTCGAAGCTGTATGGTATTGATAAACTCAACAAGCTCGCTAAAGTACATTTCAAAACGTACAGAAAAGTGACTTCTAAATAATTAAAAATCATTTAGTAAGTTTGTAAGTTGATTTGAAAAGTAAAGGTAATTAAATGGCTGCAAAAAACTCAAAAGTAAAGAGAATTGGAATATTAACCGGCGGCGGCGATTGCCCGGGTTTAAATGCCGT
>JAGFIY010000004.1 GCA_024103215.1 Melioribacteraceae bacterium
CCGTCATCAACTGCTTGGGCAATGTCATAAACATCAACATAATTTCCGAAAACAGCTGGAGTGTTTACATCTGTGCTTTCAATCGGAGTTCCGGTAAAACCTAAAAATGTCGCATTCGGCAAAGCATCGCGCATATATTTTGCGAAACCGTAAACGGTTTTTTTCCCGATTACATTTCCTCGTTCATCTTTGTCGTCTATTGTTTTTGCTTTGAATCCGTACTGTGTCCGGTGCGCTTCATCGGCAATAACAACTATATTTTTTCTATCAGATAACTGTTCATAAATATTCCCATCATCCGGCTGGAATTTTTGAATTGTAGAAAATACTACACCGCCCGAAGAAACTTTTAATAATTCTTTTAAGTGTTCTCTGTTCTCAGCTTGAACCGGGTCTTGCCGCAATAATTGTTTTGATGCAGCGAAAGTATCAAATAACTGGTCGTCCAGATCGTTGCGGTCGGTTATAACTAATATTGTGGGATTGTCTAAAGTCAAAACTATTTTGCCGGTATAAAAAACCATTGATAAAGATTTACCGCTCCCCTGTGTATGCCAAACAACTCCGCCTTTTCTTGTGCCGTTTTCAGAAGATGCAATAATAGTGCTTTCAACCGCTTTGTTTACCGCATAGTATTGATGATATGCTGCAAGTTTTTTGGTTGTTTCTATAACTGTAAGATTAGTTTTTAGGTCTTCACGTTTTGTCTTTTCAAAAACAATGAAATGCCGGAGTAAATCAAGGAGAGTATTTTTGTTGAGCATTCCATTTATAAGTGTTTCTAATTCGCTTACAAGATGAGATGCTTCTTTTTTGCCGTCCACAGATTTCCAACTCATAAAACGGCTGTACCCGGCGGAGATTGTTCCGGCTTTTGCTTCCAGTCCGTCCGAAATTACTACAAAGCCGTTATAAGTAAATAAACCCCGAATAGCTTGTTTATAAGTTTGGATTTGTTTGAAAGCTGTTCTTATAGTTGCGTTTTCATCTACAGCGTTTTTTAATTCTATTACAACTAAGGGGATTCCGTTTACAAAAAGAATTACATCCGGTCTTTTATTTACTCCGTTTTCAACAACTGTAAATTGGTTGGCAACAATAAAGTCATTGTTATCGGGATTGTTAAAATCTATTAGCCAAACCAAATCGCCTCTGCTGTATCCTTCCTTTTGATATGTTACTTTTATTCCTTCGGTAAGCATACGGTGAAAGGTTTCGTTGTTGGCAATAACTTCGGGCGAGTTAATCCTTTGAATTTGTTTTATTGCTTCTTCTCTTGCTTCTGCGGGAACATTAGGATTTATTCTTCCTACAGCTTCTTGCAGTCTTTCAATTAATAGAACATCTTCAAAAGTTTTTCTTTCCGGTCTGGATGCTGAGCTTGTCGAAGCATCGGGGGCAATATCGGGCGAGTAAATGTATTGGTATTTTAACTTTTCAAGAAGTTCAATTGTAAAGAGTTCTATGTCGTTTTCTACGAGTTTATGCATAAGTGTTTTTAACTCCGAAGGAGTGACATTTTTATAGTACAATCGAATAAAGAATGTGTTAAACCCCGAAGGGGTGATATAAAATCATTCATTCCATTCGAATAAATATTTTTCATTGTATTGAATTTCATATTTTTTCAAAAATTCCAGATATTCTTCCCTAAATGATTTCTTTCGATGATGTTCTTCTTGATTGGCAATATAATTATAAACATCTTTTATTTGCGAATGTGAGTATGAGAAAGCGCCGTATCCTTCTTGCCAACAGAATTTATCGCGAACAAATTTATTTTCATTTATATAGTTGGTCGAATTATTTTTAATATCTCGCACTAAATCAGAGATTTTCATTGACGGTTTTAATCCGATAAACGCGTGTATATGATCGGGCATTCCGTTAACGATTATTGGTTTTTGATCTTTTCCTTTTATTATTCCGGCAATGTATTTGTGCAATTCGTCTTTCCATTTGGGAGAGATTAGATTTTCTCTTCCTTTAACAGCAAATACGATTTGAATGTATATTTGTGAATATGTACCGGGCATTTGTGTCACTCCTTCGGAGTTTTGTTTTTTGTTTTGTTCATTGTTCTATAATCGTATCATCCCTTCGGGATTTTTTTTTGCATTTTTATCCTTTCGTTTCAACAATCATTTCATCCTTTCGGGATTTTACTTCTCTCTGTTGCTTTCTTTGTCTAATCATATCATCCTGTTGGGGTCCACTTTTATTTCTAAACCCGAAGGGTTGATATTTTTTTAGATATTTATTCGTATCAAAAATTTATTGAACCCGGAACGGGTGACATTGTTTTTTGATTTATTAGCATATTTTATATCACTCCTTCGGAGTTTTTGTTTTTGTAAGGCATTTATTTTTCTATAATCATTTCATCCCTTCGGGAT
>JAGFIY010000052.1 GCA_024103215.1 Melioribacteraceae bacterium
AAAAGAAAGTTTGATGTGATTGTTGTTGGTACAGGCTTGGCGGGCGCTTCGGCAGCTGCAACTTTGGGAGAACTTGGTTATAAAGTTAAAGCGTTTACTTATCACGATTCAAGTCGTCGTGCTCACTCTATTGCTGCTCAAGGAGGAATCAACGCCGCAAAAAATTATCAAAACGACGGCGACTCTGTTTATAGATTATTTTATGATACTGTAAAAGGGGGCGATTTCCGTTCACGCGAAGCAAATGTTTACAGATTAGCTGAAGTTAGCAACAATATTATCGATCAATGTGTTGCCCAAGGTGTTCCGTTTGCAAGAGAATACGGAGGTACTTTAGCCAACCGTTCATTTGGTGGTGCTCAAGTATCGCGTACATTCTATGCTCGCGGTGAAACCGGACAGCAATTGCTGCTCGGTGCTTACAGTTCTCTTAATAAAGAAATTAATCGAGGCAACGTACAAGTTTATCATAGAAAGGAAATGCTCGATGTTGTAATTGCGGACGGAAGAGCTGTTGGAATTACAGTGCGCGACTTGGTTACCGGAAAAGTTGAAAGTTTTTCTGCTCAAGCGGTTTTACTTGCAACGGGTGGTTACTCAAATGTCTTCTTCCTTTCAACAAGTGCAATGAACTGTAACGCAACGGCAATATGGCGCGCACACAAAAAAGGGGCAGTGTTTGCCAATCCTTGTTTTACTCAAATTCATCCTACTGCATTACCGGTTCACGGCGAGGGTCAATCTAAATTAGTACTGATGAGTGAAAGTCTTAGAAACGATGGAAGAATTTGGGTCCCGGCCAAACCCGGTGATCACAGACCGCCTGATCAAATTCCAGAAGAGGAAAGAGATTATTATCTCGAAAGAAGATATCCTTCATTCGGTAATTTAGCGCCGAGAGATATTTCATCGCGAAGCGCTAAATATGTTTGTGATGAAGGTAAGGGAGTAAACGGAGGAAGAGCGGTTTATCTTGATTTTGCAGATGCCATAAACAGAATAGGTGAAGACGCAGTGCGCGAAAAGTACGGCAACCTATTTGAAATGTATGAAAATATTACCGGCGAAAATCCTTACAAAGTTCCGATGAAAATCTATCCCGCACCTCACTACACTATGGGCGGTTTATGGGTCGATTATAATTTGATGAGCAACATACCCGGATTGTTTGTTGCCGGTGAAGCTAATTTCTCCGATCACGGTGCAAACAGACTGGGGGCAAGCGCACTTATGCAAGGCTTAGCCGATGGTTACTTCGTTATTCCTTATTCAATAGGCAACTATTTTGGAAGCGAAAAACCTGAAAAGGTTGATGTGAACCGGCAAGAATTTAAAGATGCTGAAAAGAACGTGGAAGATATGACGAATAAACTTCTTTCAATTAACGGTTCACAAACTGTAGATGAAATCCACAGAAAACTCGGTGAGTTATTGATTGACAAAGTCGGTATGTCCCGCGATGAAGCCGGTTTAAAGAAGGTAATTGAAGATATCAGAAATTTACGAGAAGAATTCTGGAAAGATGTAAAGGTTACCGGTAAAGCAGAAGAGCTCAATCAAAATCTTGAGCGTGCAGGCAGAGTTGCGGACTTCCTCGAACTCGGTGAGCTAATGGCTGTTGATGCGTTGAATAGAGATGAATCCTGCGGTGCACATTTCAGAGAAGAACATCAAACAGAAGATGGTGAAGCCGTTCGTAACGATGAAGATTTTTCATATGTTGCAGCCTGGGAATATGTTGAACCCGGCAAATGGAATCTTCACAAAGAAGACCTAAATTTTGAATATGTTGAATTAGCTACAAGGAGTTATAAGTAATGAGCGATAAACACATTAACTTGACATTACATATATGGCGGCAGGAATCTCCTGAGGCTAAAGGGTATTTTGATAAATTTCAAGTGTCTGTTTCTCCTCATGCATCCATTCTTGAAATGCTTGATGATTTGAACAACAGCTTGGAAAAAGAAGGGAAGATTCCGATTTCATTTGAGAGCGACTGCCGTGAAGGTATTTGCGGTACTTGCGGATTGGTTATCAACGGTCATCCGCACGGACCACTACCCAAAACTGCTACTTGCCAATTACATATGAGAAATTTCAAAGACGGTGAAACAATCTATATTGAACCATTCCGCGCAAAAGCATTTCCGGTTTTACGTGATTTAATTGTTGATCGTGCGGGGCTTGATAAAATTCAACAAGCAGGCGGATATATTACTTTTAATACAGGCAGTGCTCCCGATGCTAATGCGATTCCAATTTCAAAAGAAATTGCGAATTTGGCTTTGGATGCAGCTGAATGTATAGGCTGCGGTGCTTGCGTTGCCGCTTGCAAAAATGCCTCGGCTATGTTATTCGTTGGTGCGAAGGTTACTCAATTTGCGCTGCTCCCTCAAGGTCAACCTGAGAGATATGAACGAGTTCAAAATATGGTTGCTGCAATGGATGAAGCTGGTTTTGGTTCTTGCACAAATACATATGCCTGCGAAGCCGAATGCCCGAAAGGTATTTCAATCGTTAACATTGCACAGATGAATAAAGACTACATCAAAGCGAAATTTATGGCAAGGAAAGTTGAAGCTTAATCAAATGTAGAATTTATACGCGATAATGTATATTTAATGGCCCGGTCACCTGACCGGGTTTTTTTATTTGATTTCACAAACTTTGCTGAAATTTTGTTAATTTTTGTCCGTTAAGGATAAAATGCCCACATAACTAAATTTAAACTAACCGGACCAAGCTATGTTTGAACGGGAAATAAAATTTATTTACGATTTCAACTTAAACAGAGTAAAAAAACTCGGTACATTTTTGACTTTCGAAGAAATTGCTCAAGCAGATCTGCACCCGGCTGTACTGAGGTATATCTCAGCAGAGATCGATTTCTTAATTTTCGAGGATCGCCAAAAATTGCTTAAAAATTCCGTGTTTGATTATTCAAGTCCGGCAATAGCAAATTATTTTTCCCTTATCGGGGATGAAATAAAACGCTCGAAAAAATTTTCACTCGAGTATATTAACAAACTGCTGCTTCAGTCTTCATCATTTATTGTCAACTATCTTATACGCCCGAGATGGGCTTTAATAAAATTTTTATTCGGAAACGAAACCGAAAAATCAGTTTCTGAATTAAAGCAAGTTCTTAATTACGTTTACTTTTATTCTTATTTCAGGGATACACTGATATCATATTATGATAAAAAGAACATTATTACAACTACTGTTGACGAGACCGAAAAATTAATAGCCAAAATAGACGATTTGAGTCTCGAACAATATAAATCATCAATATTTAATAATGCGATTGAGTCAATAAGCTCATTCTTAAATACAGGAAGCGTTCAAACCAATAAAATTCCGGTTCAAGCAGTTTTGATTTTTCTAAAGGATAAAAATCTATTTAATCATATCGAAATCTTTCAAAATGAATTCAACACCGACGAAAACCGGGCGGCGCTTACAAACGATGTTAAAAAATTGTTGAACAGTTTAGACCTTTCAGCATCGGATATCGAACAAGAACCTCAAGAGGAATTTGTTGAAGACAATTGGGATACAAAACCGCAGGCTGAATTTGAGGAGGTACATGATGTTGCCCATCATGATGATGAATTACACGATGAATACGATTACGTTGATGAACTTATTTCGGGAAATACAAAAAATGATTCCTTCGAAGCAGAAGAAACAAAAGACGATAACGTTGAGGAGACAAATTATGATGAAGATTCTCTGGGGGATGATTTTTTGACTGATGAAAAACTTGAAGAAAGAGTTAAAGCAGAATTCAAAAAAGAAGAAGAAACCGAAACTTTTGAAGAAAACGAACATGAGACTGCCGCTGATGATATTAATATTGGAATTGAGGACAACTTGATTGAGGATGAACCAATTATCGATGAACCGATTGAAATGGATGAAATAGAAGAAAATGAAAATGATCAAGAAGGAAATATTGGTTCAACTATTCAAAATATAACTGGAGATGATATAGCGGAAGATGAGATTCCCAAATCGGAAGAAATTGAGGGAGTAGAAAGTATGCACTCGGAATATGATTTTGAAGAAGTTGAAGACTCAAAAGAAAACAAGAAGCTTATTGCGACGGATGAAGAACAAGATTCTCAATCAGAACTGCTGCACGATGATGTAGAGGAAAATGAAACTGATTTCGATAATACTCACTTGGTCTCGGACGACGAAGATGATGAACCCGAACTATTCCCTGAACATACAATAAATGACTCCGAAGAAGATGACGTAGCAGATCTAGAAGAAAATACTGAAACTCCGCTCATTGAAACACAATCTCCGGATGACGATCAGAAAACAGATTTAACAAACAGAAGGATTGATATTTCCGAAATACTTGAAAATAAAAATACATCAAAAATTCTGCGCGGAATATTCGATTACGATATGGAAGATTTTACAAATACAATCGAAAGAATTTCCGAATGCAGAGATTTTGATGAGGCACAATATGTGTTGGAAAATCTTTACAAGACAAACCGGATAAAACCTACATCAAAGGAAGCGTTAATATTTAACGAAATGATTCAAGAATATTTTAACAAAATATAAGATCCGCAATGTTTATAGATTATGCAGAAATAACTGTTAAATCCGGAAAAGGCGGCGACGGTGCCGTTGCGTTCAGACGTGAGAAATATGTTCCGAAAGGAGGACCAGCCGGCGGTAACGGGGGAACCGGTGGTAACGTTATCATTTCTGCCGATCATAATCTTCACACACTTTTGGATTTTAAGTACAATAGAAAATATAGCGCTGAGGATGGAGCACCAGGCGGTACTTCGCTTAAAGACGGCAAAAACGGAGAGGATGTAATTATTAAAGTTCCGGTTGGTACAATTATCAAGGATAAAATAACCGGCGAAATTCTTTTCGATTTTAAGGATGAGAATTCAAGTTTAGTTATTGCTAAGGGAGGAAAAGGCGGAAAAGGAAACAGCAACTTCGCAACAGCCACAAATCAAGCTCCCCGTTTTGCAGAAGATGGTAAACCTGGTGAAGAAAAAAATATAGTGCTTGAACTGAAACTCATTGCCGATGTCGGGCTTGTGGGCTTTCCTAATGCAGGCAAATCTACTTTTATTTCTTCGGTTTCAGCGGCAAGACCAAAAATTGCTGATTATCCTTTCACCACATTAAAGCCTAATCTTGGAATTGTTAATTACAAAAATCATCAAAGTATTACCGTTGCAGATATTCCGGGAATAATTGAAGGAGCACATGAAGGAAAAGGTTTGGGACTTCAATTTCTCCGTCATATCGAAAGAACAAAAATACTGTTGATATTAATAGAAGCGATAACTGAAGATATTCAAGATCAATATAACACGTTGATGAATGAACTGAAAAATTACAGCGAGGTCTTAAGTAAAAAGAAAATGATTGTAGCAATTTCCAAAATAGATCTTCTGCCGGAGGATGAGTTGAACAAACTGAAGAAGAAAAAATTAATAAATTATTCCGGCGAAATTTATTATCTGTCATCCGTTACGAAACAAGGTATTGAAAAAATATTAGATGTTCTATGGAATATGCTTTCGGATTAAGAAGCAAGCCGTTCATTTACATATCGACCTCGGCAATATTTTCGATTATCGTATTATTTATATGCTTGAGCATAGGTTCTTCACAAATTTCATTTTCGGAGTTAATTCGAATTTTATTTGCTTCAGAAAATACCATTAACAGCAAAGTTATTTTTGATATCAGACTTCCGCGCCTCCTTCTTGCTTTTGCTGTGGGGGGCGGACTCTCAATAACTGGTGCTGTTTTCCAAGCGATGCTATTGAATCCGCTTGCCGAACCTTACATTCTCGGAATATCAAGCGGCGGAGCTTTTGGAGCGGTGCTTTCTTTTCTAATCGGAGTTTCATTTTTCGGCACTCAGATTTTCGCATTTTTTGGTGCACTGATTGTAATAATGGTTGTATTCATTGTCGGAAGAAGATACGGTGAACTCGATCCGAATATACTTCTTCTTTCGGGAGTTATGATCGGTGCGTTTTTAAGTGCCTTAATTTTAATTATGATAACACTTCTCGGTGATTCTCTCCGCAATGCTGTTCTTTGGTTGATGGGAAACCTTTCGGATGCAAATTTTGATCAAGTTATTTATATACTTCCATTAACTATTGTTGTTTCGTTAATTCTTAGTGTCAATGCTTTTAAGTATAACATACTTTCTTTCGGAAATGAAAGTGCAAGAAGTATGGGAATAAATACTAAACTATTTAAAAATTTCGTATATATTATCTCAAGCATTTTAGTCGGCGGGCTAGTTTCGGTAAGCGGTATAATCGGTTTTGTTGGACTTCTAATTCCGCATTTAGTTAGAATTATTTTCGGAATGGATAATAGAATAGTTGTGCCTGTATCTTTTTTTATAGGTGCCGTTTATTTGATGATAACAGATACAATAGCAAGAACTATTATTCTTCCGGCAGAGTTGCCAGTCGGATCTATTACCGCGTTGCTTGGAGCTCCATTATTTATTTTTCTTTTACGGCGAAGATATAATTCTATAGGATAAAGAATTTTTATAAATTATTTTAATATAAAACAGTAGAGAGAGGAACAATGAAATTTCCAAAATCGGTTTATAACTGGACTTCACTTACGGGAGCGGTAATTGCCGTTATCGCTTTCTTCATGATTGTATTTCTATTTTCCATTTCATTCTTCTTTAACCAGGGCGGGTCATATCTCGGTCTGCTCATTTATATAGTTCTTCCGGCGTTTATGATACTTGGGTTAATACTTATCCCGATCGGAATGTGGATAACCGTAAGAAAGCAGAAAAAATCCGGTGAGGTAGGAGAAAGAAAATTTCCCATAATTGACTTGAACGATACGAGAAACAGAAATGCCGCTATAGTTTTTTCGGTGGTGACTATAGTATTGTTGTTTCTTTCCGCAATTGGAAGTTACGAAGCATTTGAATATACTGAATCGGTTGAGTTTTGCGGAACGACATGCCACAACGTTATGGTGCCGGAATATACAGCTTACCAGAATTCACCGCACTCAAGAGTGAGATGCGTTGACTGCCATGTGGGCAGCGGGGTTGATTGGTACGTAAGATCAAAACTTTCCGGATTGAGACAAGTTTATAAAGTTACTCTTGGTGAAGTTCCGAAACCGATTGAAACACCGATTGCAAACCTTCGTCCCGCAAGGGAAACCTGCGAACAATGCCACTGGCCCGAAAAATTTTATCCAAACAATCTTCGTTACGAAAAGCACTATTTGAACAACGAAGAAAATACAGAGTGGGATATTAAACTTCTAATGAAAGTTGGTTCGGATATTAGGGCAAGAGGGTTAGAAGAAGGGATTCACTGGCATATAAACCCCGATGTTAAGGTCGAGTACATTGCAACAGATCATCAAAGGCAGGAAATACCTTGGGTAAGATACACGAATCTTGCAACGGGTGAAGTAAAAGTTTTTAACGATGAGAATAATCCTTTCGACGAAGCAATGATAGATAGTTTCGAAGTGAGAGAAATGGATTGCATGGACTGTCACAATAGACCTTCACACAATTATCTTCCTCCGGCATTTTTTGTAAATCAAGCACTTGATGCAGGTGATATTCCAAAAGATTTACCGTGGATAAAAAATACTGCTGTTGAGCTTTGTGCTGAAGAATATGAATCAACAGAGGAAGCGATGGAAACAATAAGAAGTGGAGTGCTAGAACTTTACGAATCAGATTACCCGGAAATTTTTGAAACAAGAAGGGATGATATAGAAAAAGCTATTGCTGGAATTCAAAAAGTATTTAGTAAAAATATTTTTCCGGAAATGAAAGTAAGGTGGGATGCATATCCAACCAATATCGGGCACTTGGAATTTAACGGATGTTTTCGTTGTCATTCCGATACTCATACAAGCGAGGAAACCGGCGATTTAATCTCAATGGATTGCAACTTATGTCATACAATTGTTGCGCAAGGTCCAACTGATAAACTTGTATCGGCACCGTTCGGACTCGGGCTGGAGTTTATGCATCCTGACGGATATGATGATTGGAAAGATGCATTTTGTACCGATTGCCATACGGGTGTAAATCCTTGATTGAATTTACTATGTAAAAATAATTAAAATAGTTTAATTCTATATCTATCAATTAAAATTCCCGCAATTAGAAATATTGTGGGAATTTATAATTAAACCGAAAATCAGCATTGATTTTTTATTGGTTAATTTATATTTTAATAATAAGTTAATTAAGAAGATATAATTGACAATTATTTCAACCGGGAGAGAAATAATTATCAAAAAGAAAAAGGTGTTGTATGAATCGCTTCAAGAACATATCAATAATATTCCTTCTCTCATCTTTTCTGTTTTCATTTATAATTAGCTGCGACAGCACAGACCCGAAGCCGCCCGAAAAACCACCCGGCTACCAAGAAGATATTTACTGGCCTAGTTTAGCTGATTCCCCTTGGCCGATTTATAGAGGCGATCCACAAAATACATCTAGATCATCTTATGGACCTATAACTGGAAATCTGACTTGGGAAATTGATTCTATTACAGTCTGGTCAGGTATTACTATAGATTCAGAGAACAATATTTACTTTGTTGGTCAAAGCGGACTTTATTCCTATGATGAAGTTGGAAATTTAAGGTGGTTGTTAAATTTTTCTCCAGGCACAGCCGGAGATAATCCAACACCTCTCTTATTGAAAGAAGGTGTCATTATTACTGCGTCGAGACAAGAAATTGTAGGTGCGGACCTTGATGGCAACTTACTTTGGACAATTCCAATTACATTTTGCTGGAGCAATTCATTTACAGTTTCAAAATCGGGCTCAATTTATTGCAATGTTTTTAGAAATAGCGGGTCTAGTCTACTTGAAATTACCGCTGAAGGAAACATAATATGGGAATTAACTCCAAGCATATTTACAGATTTCCTTGAAAACCTAGTGTTTTCACCGGATAGTAAAACAATTTATGGAAGTTCTTATAATCAAGAAGACCTAATTGCATTCGATATTGAAAGTAAATCGATAAAGTGGAAATATCCAGCACAATCAAGGTATGCTCCTTCGGTTGACAATTCTGGAAACCTCTATTTTCAATCATATGATGAAAATTTCAATATGTTTGTTACCGTACTAAATGAAGACGGAGAGTTACTGTGGGAACAAAATGTAGGCAAAGATGAATTCAATATTCATTACTATGGAGTTTGCATAGATTATTTCGGAAATATTTATTCTGGATATATCGATGAAGAATATCCTACGGGAGCAGTAATCAGCTTTAAGCAAGATGGGTCAGTCAACTGGATTGTTAGTGCATTTGGCCTAAGAGGCCGAATAACATCTGATAGAAATGGTAATATATATATATCGAGATATTCCGGATTTGACGAAGTGACTCTTGAGAGTTTTTCAAAAGAGGGGGAAAATAACTGGGAGCTTTCATTTACATACACCTCCGCAAGTTTTCCAGCCCCTCTTGTAATAAATTCAAACTCGGCATTATATCTCGCACAAAAGTATTATAGAGCGGGTGTCAAAAAATTTAATTAAGAATTTAAGTTGGGGATGAAATGAATACAAAATTATTTTTAATCATTGTATTAATTTACAGTATAACATACTCACAGGTGCAAGTTATAGATGATGATCCCAATCTTGATGCAAAACCGGAATTATACTTTTGGAACTATACTGATCAAGATCAGGATCTTTCTCTTGAGCTACTTTCTACAGGTTATACATTTGGATATTTTGGCGAGCCTGAATTAGCGGTAGCTGAACCTTGCTCTGTTTGTGGCGGTGGGTTAGTAACTCATGATGGTAGCTCAAGTGATAACGGGAGTATTGGATGGGATATAATCAGTGTTTACAATCCCAATGGTGGTGGCCAAAATAATCGTGATTTTTTTGGTTGGGGATTATATAAGGTCTTTCATCCTTTATCAAATCAATATTTCTATTTGGATTTTAGAGATTGTGGGTTTGATAGATTTTATCCACCCGGTTCTAGTCCAGATTCACACATTAAATTACTTGCAGATGGAGAGTTAACCTATGCATATACAGACAACA
>JAGFIY010000070.1 GCA_024103215.1 Melioribacteraceae bacterium
CAAATATACTAATTGTAATACAAAAATAAGACTTTCTTATATTGAAATTAAAATCCGATTTCAATATACTTTGAAATACATATAATTTTTACAGTTAATACAAAGGAGATTTTATGTTTGATTCCGGTTATAAGTTTACTTGCACAGACAGATTTTTAGAGTATGTTAAAATCGATACTCAATCTAAAGAGGACTCGGATACCTTCCCAAGCGATCCAAAACAATTAGAGCTTTCAAAAAAATTGGTTGAAGAGTTAAAAGAAATCGGGCTATCCGATGCACATATGGACGAAAACGGATACGTTATAGCAACACTTCCTTCAAATACGACTAAGGATGTGCCGGTTATCGGGTTTATTGCACATGTTGATACTTCACCTGCGGTTTCGGGAAAAAATGTTAATCCGCAGATACACAAAAATTATAAAGGCGGGGATATAACTCTTCCAAATGGAACCGTATTAGCCCTTGATAAAAATCCAGTACTTGCCGACATGAAAGGGTTCGATATCATTACAACAGACGGAACAACACTTCTTGGTGCAGACGACAAAGCAGGCATTGCCGAAATTATGGATGCATTAAATTATTTGGTCACCCATCCTGAAGTGAAGCATGGAACAATTAAAGTCTGCTTCACTCCCGATGAAGAAGTTGGAAGAGGAGCGGAGAAATTTAATGTCGAAAAGTTCGGGGCAAAATATGCTTACACAATAGATGGTTCAACTCGGGGTGAGGTTGAAACTGAAACATTCAGCGCCGATGCTGTGGTTATAAAAATAAAGGGAATAAATGTTCATCCCGGTTATGCAAAAGGGAAGATGGTAAACTCGGTTAAAATAGCTGCAAACTTTATTGAAAGTCTTCCAAAGGATAAACTTTCGCCGGAAACGACCGAAGGCAGAGAAGGATACGTTCATTGTGTTTCGATTGAAGGGAACGAAGAACTAACAACCTTGAAATTTATTATACGGGATTTTATTACTGCAAAACTGAAAGAGTTTGAGGGAATCTTGGAAGATCTCGTAAAAAAAGCAGTTGAGAAATTCCCGGGTTCCGAATATACATTTGAAGTTATCGAACAATACAGAAACATGAAAGAAGTGCTGGATAAACATCCGGAAATTGAAGCAAATGCTCTCGAAGCATTAAAACGGTTGGATATTAAACCGATTCAATCAGCCATCAGAGGAGGAACTGACGGTTCAAGATTGAGTTATATGGGGCTTCCGACACCAAACTTGTTTGCCGGAGGACACAATTTCCATGCTATTACAGAATTTGTTGCAATACAGGACATGGAAGCTGCGACAAAGATGATTGTTACAATTGCTGAAGTTTGGGAAGAAAAAGCCTAACATTTTTGCTTCCGGAAAAATAGGCTGGCTTATTAAGTCAGCCTATTTTTGTACTTCGTAACGAAAGACGCTCACAGCAAAATTCCTTATTAAGATTTATTCCTCTGTTTTGATTTGCTATATACGTTTCATGGTAATAAATTCCTTTAATAGATAATAACTAAAATGAGATTGGCATGATTACGCTAAAAAGTAAAACATTGGTTGAAGTTCTCCGTAGTGTATCTGAGGAGTTTGCTGATGAAAATTTTGTTTCTTGGGTTGACGGTGAGCCGATGACATACAAAATTTTTGCCGAGAAAGTTGCTTCTGTCGCGGCATTCTTAAAAGATGCGGGAATCAATAAAAATGATAAAGTCGCGATCCTTTCAGAAAATCAGCCGAATTGGAGTATTGCGTATTTTTCGATCGTTTCTTTGGGAGCTATTGCCGTTCCAATTATGACCGAGTTTCATCAGTCAGAGGTTCATCATATCCTGCGGCATTCTGAAAGCAGAGCAATCTTTATATCAAGCAAGATGTTCAATAAAATTGACGAGTTTGAAAGCGATCAACTGGAATCAAAAATTTTAATTGACGACCTATCAATTGTCCCTGATGAAACAAAAAGTGATCTGCTTAAAGATTTGGTTAAAAGCGGTAGAAAGGAATTTGAAAAAATTAAACAAGCGGCACTTAAGATCGTTGGATTAACCGATGACGAAATACACGAAGACGATCTTGCATCAATTCTTTATACTTCAGGTACCACAGGTCACTCGAAAGGTGTAATGCTTTCTCACAAAAATATTGTGACTGATGCGATTTCAACGTTAGGTATTGTAACAATCGGTCACACCGATAGAATGCTCTCAATTCTTCCGCTGTTTCACACAATAGAATCTACCTTAGGATTGGTTACCCCGATGCTTTGCGGAGCGAAAATATTTTATCTTGATAAACCGCCTACAGCCACAGCACTTCTTCCCGCGATGGCAAAGGTTAAACCTACTGTTATGGTTGCCGTCCCGCTGGTTATAGAAAAAATATTCAAGTTAAGAATTCTTCCGCAGCTTACATCAAAATTTTTGCTAAGAAATCTTTATAAACTTCCCACGGTCAGGAAAAAATTACATAAAGTAGCAGCAAAAAAATTAGTAAATACTTTTGGCGGCGAACTTAGAATGTTCTGCATCGGTGGTGCGCCTCTCTCGGCAGAAGTGGAACGGTTTCTTATGGAGGGAGGATTCCCGTACGCGGTTGGTTATGGACTTACAGAAACTTCTCCATTGCTTACGGGAACTAATCCGGAACTTATTAGATTCAGATCGGCAGGCAAACCAATTCCAGAAGTTCAAATTGAGATTCGAGATAAAGATCCCAACACCGGGGAAGGTGAAATCTATGCTTTCGGACCGATGGTGATGAAAGGTTATTATAAAGATCCTGAAAAAACTGGTGAAGTGCTTGGTGAGGACGGATGGTTTAAAACCGGTGACCTTGGAGTTCTGGATTCGGATGGATATTTGTTTATCAAAGGCAGATCTAAAAACGTTATAATCGGAGCAAACGGAAAAAATATTTATCCTGAAGAAATTGAATCATTAATTAATGAAAACCCTTATGTACTTGAATCTCTTGTTCATTCAAAGAATGAAAAACTTGTTGCGAGGGTTTACCTAAATTATGAAGCTGTTGAAACGGAACATCAACTTGGGAAATCGAATGAAACAAAATCCCGGGAAATTATAGATTCAATTTTATCAACAATTCTTACTGATGTTAATTCTCGGGTTTCAACTTTTTCGAAACTGAGCAAGGTTTTAGAACAGCAGGAACCTTTTGAAAAAACTCCAACACAGAAAATCAAAAGGTATCTTTACGTCTAAGAATAAATAAAGCTAAATATCGATTTAATTTAACGTGATAGTGAAAGTTGTTCCTTCTTGTTTCTTGCTCTGAACCTCAATATCTGCATTGATGATATCACAGTATTTTTTTACAAGAGCTAAACCGAGTCCGTTTCCCTCGAATCTTCTTCCATAACCTTGTTCTTCCTGAGTAAAAGCTTTAAAAAGATCCGGCAGATATTCTTCCGCAATTCCGATTCCTGTATCACTCACAACAACTGAAATTTTGTTGCTCTCATTTTTTAGAACAGAAATTTCAATGCCACCTTTTTCTGTATATTTTAATGCATTATCAATCAAATGAGAAAAAATTTGACTTAATGCATAATCATCACTTTGGATTAAATCGTTTTCGCAATTAGTCATAAACTTTATTGTTAAGTTTTTACTTTTTGCAAGGTTTCTGCTTTCAGCTGTAAGTCTTTTCAAAAGGTCGCATAAATTAATCTTTATTTTCGATGTTTGATAAGCTCCAAGTTGAAGCTCGGACATATTCAATATCGCATCAACTGTGCGGATCAATCTTTTGCCTGCTGATTCTATTCCGTAAAAAGCAATGTCGAGATCTTCACTTTCAATCTCAGATGTTTCTTCCTTTACTAAACTGCTCAAATTAATAACAGCATTAAGCGGTGTTCGAATTTCGTGAGAAACTTGAGCCAGGAATTCGGTTTTCAACCTGTCCGATAATTCAGCTTTCTCCTTTGCATCGATCAATTCCTGCTGTGCTTTTTTTGCTTGAGTTATGTCGGTCGCGACTCCGATAAGTCCTACAATTTTCCCGGCTTTATCCTTAATCACCGAAGTTGAAAGATGCACTGGGAAAATAGAACCGTCTTTTTTCTTATTCAGAAGTTCCCCTGTCCAGCCGCCCTTAATTGTTGAATCAAGAATAGTCTTTCCAAAGTTAGATTCGATATCTGAAGGTCGAAACAAACTCATATGTTTCCCAATAAGTTCTTCCTTCGTATAACCGTAAGTTTCCAAAAATGATTCGTTCACGAAAATAATTATATTGTCCAAATCCGTTATACTAACACATTCTTTTATACAGCGCAGAGCGTTTGCGAGCATGGTTATTTCGGTCTCGGCTTTTTTTCGAGCAGTTATATCAGTAATTGTCCCGATGTATCCAATAATATCACCTTCAGAATTTGTTTCCGGAACTGCTTGACCGATCACCCATGCAATTTCTCCGTTGGGTCGAATAAAGCGGTAATCGGAGAATGAAACTGATTGAGCTTCAGTCGAACTTTTCCACCCGTTTTGCAATTTATCCTTATCTTCAGGATGAACTGCATCAAGCCATCCGTAGCCCATTGCATTCTCAGCTTGCATACCTGAAATTTCGCACCATCTTGGATTCACGAAAGTAGTAGATCCTTCAGCATCCGTGTGAAAAATTCCAACCGGAGAAATGTTTGTTAAGTTTTCATATCGTTTTATGCTTTTGTTAAGAGCTTCCTCAGCCTCTTTTCGGTCGGTTATATCTCTGATTATCATACTTGTACGCGAATATCCTTCGGGAGTTGAAAAAATGGAAGTTGAAATTTCGGCGGTAAATCTTGTCCCGTCGCGCCGGATCATAGTTAGTTCACCTCTAACCTTTCCTCTTCGTTCCCGTTCTTTTAGTAAGGGTGCAAGTCTTGGATCGTGTGTATCGACTATGTCTTCTCTTCCAAGCACTACAAATTCTTCTTCGGAAAATCCAAACATTTTGCAAGCTGCCGGGTTTGCTGCGTGAATTTTGCCGTCAGGACTAGTAAGAAGAATAGCATCCATGCTGTTTTCAAAAAATGATCTGTATTTTATCTCACTTGATTGAAGTGCATCGGAGATTTTATTTCTTTCATCGATTTCCTTAAGCAAGGCGATATTATACTTTCTTACCTCTTTTTCAGCTTGTTCGGCTTGAAGCATTTTGTCTTCAAGTTTTCTTACTAGCGCTTCGTTGTATTCCTTTAACAGATATTTTTCTGATTCCTTTACTTCAATAGGAGGGGGAAATTTTTTCGTTTCACTCTCTTTCAAAACCTCTTTAATAATTTGAACAAATTCATCAGGTTCTTTCGGCTTGAGAAGAAATCTATCCGCACCGAGACTCAAAGCAAATTCCTCGTCCTTGGGATCTGTGTATGTCGCGGTATAAAAGATGAAAGGAATTTGATATAGAGTTTTGCTCTTTTTCATTTCGCGGCAAAGAGTAAATCCGTCCATTATCGGCATTAATATATCGGCTACAACAATATCAACTGCTTCTTGCTCAAGAATTTTTAGTGCTTCTACTCCGTTTTTTGCAGAAACAGAGGTAAATCCCGCATCTTTTAATATCAACTCGAGCAGGTATAAATTTTCAGCTTTGTCGTCGACAATTAATGCTTTCATCACTCGCTCCTTTTTGGGATTAAATTTTCCGGTAGAAATGCTTCCATCTCTGAAATGAATGTATCGGGATTTATAGGCTTCTCAATATAACCTGTTGCGCCGGATTCAAGAGCTTTTTCCTTATCCCCCGGCATAGCGTAAGAAGTTACCGCGATTATTGGTGTTGCTTGAGCAGATTCAATTTCTCTAAGTTTTCTTGCAATAGTATATCCATCCATTTGAGGTAATTGTATATCGAGTAAAATAATATCAGGCTCGTCAACTTTTGCTTTTTGAATTCCTTCAATTCCCGAAAAAGCTTTAAGTACTTTATAACCGTAACTTTCAAGCAGGAAAGTAATCATATACATGTTTTGAAGATTATCTTCTATAACTAAAACTTTAAGACTCATTTTTTTCTCCATTTAAAGGCAGTTCAACAATAAATGTGCTTCCGGAATTGTATTCGCTTTCAACTTTAATTTTTCCATTCAATTTCTCAAGTAGTTTTTTGCATATTGATAAACCCAATCCGGTTCCCTCGTGAGTTCTGGTAATTCCCGTGTCAATTTGACTGAAGGGTTTAAAAAGTTTTGCCAGGTCCTCGGGTTTTATTCCAACACCCGTATCTTTAACCGATGTAACAACACAACCGTTTTTAAGTTCGGAGCAAATCTCTATATAACCTTCTTCGGTAAATTTAACCGCATTGTTTAACAGATTTAAGAATATTTGCTCAACTCTTCTTCCATCGCTTACAATCGAACTTATTTTAGGGTCAATGTTCACACGTATTTCCAAGAATTTCTTTTCTGCAAGCGGTTCAACGATTGATATAACTTTTCTGAGTGATTGTTTGAAATCGAATTTATCTAATTGCACAACTAGTTCACCAGCTTCAATTTTTGAGATATCGAGAACATCATTTATGAGATCAAGCAGGTGTTTGCCGCTGCTCATAATCATATTTAACTGTTTTTTCTGTTCCTCGTTCAAAGGTCCTGCAAGTTCTTTCATTAATATACCCGTGAAGCCGATGATTGAATTAAGCGGTGTTCTTAATTCGTGGGACATTGTTGCGAGGAAAGCTGATTTCAAACGATCTGCGGATTCAGCAGACTCTTTAGCCTGAAGAAGGGCATCTTCATATTTTTTCCTTTCGGTTATATCGATTGTCCAGCCACAGGTTGCATAAATATCATTATCGCTGTCGCTTATTGGGAAAAGTATATCAACAAAATAATGAACGCCGTCTTCCTTAATTGATTCGTTTTCGAAATATTGTGTTTTTTTAGTATTGATAACTTTTTTATTCTGCAGAAGATTTCTTTTCGCTCTATGTTCGGGAAATAGTTCATCATCGGTCTTGCCGATAATTTCTTCGAGTGAAAAACCGGTGTGGCGCAAGAACTCTTTGTTTACAAAAATATATTTTCCTTCAAGATCGTTGATATAAACAAGAAGCGGTGCTCTGTTAAGAATGCTTCTTAATCTTTCTTCACTATCTCTGTGGGCTCTTTCCGTAAGTTTAAGTTCACGGTTAGATTTTTCCAATTCGGCTGTTCTAAGTTCAACACGTTTTTCAAGCTCTTCATTCAACGATTTAAGTTCGGTTGTAGCTTTTTTGATTTTATCAAACATAAAGTTAAACTGTCTGTAAAGAACACCTATCTCATCCTTACGGTTTGAGTTAATCTTTATCTCATAGTTTTGATTCTCGGAAAAATTTGTTGCTGCATCAGCAAGTTTTAATATCGGATCCGAAACAAGACTCTGTAATTTTGAAGCTAAGAAAAACACAGGACCGCTCAGCAAAATTATGAAGAGAAAGAAGAGAATAATGCTGCTGGCGATTTTTGTGTTTAATTCAGATGTAGAAACCCGAAGAAAGATAGTTCCAATTTGATCACCGTTTTGATAAATCGGTTTAAAAACATAGAGATAGCCACCCTCAAAATTTTCACCTTCTTGTTGTGCTGATGGGAATGAATATTTTTGGTCTGCGGATCGGTGATAACCTGCAAACACATTCCTATCTTTATCGTATATGCATGCATTGGTTATTGAAGGAATTGCTTCCAAAGCTTTTAGTAATTCGGTTGCTTCATCACTATAGCCGAACAAAAGAGCCGCACTTGAATAATTCCCCGCAAGTTCTGCATTTAATGAAGCATTTTCTTTCATCTCGGCTTTGTAATTTATGATGTCCAAAACACTGTAGAGCAAAAGGACAAGAATTACCGCAAAAGTGCTTGTTCCAATAATTATAAAAACAAGCTTATTCTTTAGTGAAGTATTATGAAGAAATTTAATTTTCATTAGATATATTTTGAAAGTATTATTTATTTTTTTAATTAAATACTTTTACAGCCAACGAAAGGAGTTTGCTATTTGGTTTAATTCCAGCATTCTCAAGCGCTTTTAGATTAATTTCAAACCTCAACTTTTTATCATCTAAAACGAAGTTTATGCACATTCCTTTTTCAACTGCATCGTTAAAACTGCTCACCGTTAGGATGTTCTTCTCTGAAGCTAATGCGCTTATGTCATTTGACTTGCTTTGGAATTTTGAATCGATAAAAACAATGCTGCCAGGGGTGATTTTTTCTATTTCGGTTATTTCGCTTACGATAATGCTCTTATTGAGTATCTTTTCCTTTTCAGCGATTACCTCGAGCGGTTCGGTTAATGGATTATTGCCTAGAACATATATATTAAAATTTTCAGATTCATTTTGAGGCCATTCTAAAAATTTTGTGAAATTGTAGATGTAAACTGCCATAACATTCTCAACTTTTGCTCCGTCATTCATCTGAGAGTTAAGCAAAAACGGATAAAGCAAAATAAACAGAATAAAATATATTTTAGCACGAAGTTGCATTTTATTAAATATTAAATTCTATTTTGAACATCAATGTTCTTTGAGGTTGTCTGTATCTTTCCGGCGGACGGTTTGATGTATGAAAATATTTTTGATCAAGAATATTGTTGAGTAGAAGGCTCAATCTAATATGTTCAATTCCAGTGTAAGAAATAGATGAATTCAAAATTAATGCTTCATCTATCAAATCATTTCCCGTCGCCGGTATTACAAAATTATTTCTTCTTTTCCCTAAAAATGTTCCGCGGAGTGAAATTCCAATTACTTCAACGGGAAAGTATGTGATGCCCGCATTTGCAACATGTTTTGATATTTCCGGAAGTTCGTTTCCATTTTCGTCTTCTGAAAGATTGTAAGTATAATTTGCAAAAACATTTACGTAGCGGCTCTTGTAATCAAATGTAAGTTCACTCCCCAGAGTATTGGATTTCCCTCTGTTTATAAATTTTTGACCGGTTCCTTCAGTTATTATTGTTAGAAGATTGTAATATTTGTTGTGATACAAAGCCGCGCCTAATATTATGTTTTCGGTTGCTCTAAAATTTACTGCAGCTTCATAAGATCTTATTTCTTCAGGTTTAAGATTAGAGTTGCCGATTCCGAATGAATAATCCCAAGGCTCCGGTGCTCTGAATGCTTCAGAATATAAAAACTTTACAGTAAATTTGTCTTTATTAAACACAAATCCCAATCTGGGAGTAAATACGTTTTCATAAAACGAACTATGATCGAATCTAGCACCGATATAAAGTTCCAAGCATTCAATAAAATGATATTGACCCTGGAGATACGAACTTAACAATGTGTTTTTATCGGTTTCCGGGGAATTGGGAACCGGCGGCTTTTCGTTCGGTGAACTACTGTATGTGGTTGAAAAATCTTCAGAAACTTTTTCATATTCGAATTGCACTCCCCCAATAATTTTGAGATCTTCAAACGGCTGATAGGTTATCATATTTTCGATACCGGCTAAACTTGCCGGACGATAGTATCCAACTTGGAACGAATCGGTTACAAATGCAACTGAATTATCGTGAAGCGTTGTGCTGCGGTAATATGCAGTTGAATTTAAACTTACCATATGTGAAAAATCATGCTGATATTTCAAATAGCCATTGAAAAAAGAGATATTCCATAAACTATTTTTATCCCAAAACTCTGTGCCGAATGATTTATAATTTGTCGAACGTGATGACTGTTTGTTTTGATAAAGTATACCCAGCTGTAGATTTTTATAATCTGATTTGATTTCAAATGAATAGTCATCCTCAAAATTTTCTAATTCGTTTGTCCAGTTATAATCACCGTCTTCTCCTTTAAGATCGGCTTTCTCGGAACTTTTTATCATAGCTGAAATTCTTAAACCGAAATCGGACGATTCATCGTAATAACTGTAAGCTGTCGACACATTGTACGTTTTGAATGAACCGTATAAACCGCTAATCGAGAAACCTTTACTTTCTTTAGTACTTTTAGTTATTATGTTTATAATTCCGGAGATTGCATTTGTACCGTAAAGTGATGAGGATGGACCGTAAATAACTTCAATTTGTTTCACATTATCTAGGTTGAACTGTCCGCCGGCATAAAATCCCCCCGAATTAAGTTCATTTACTTGAATGCCGTCAATGAGCAAAAGAATCAAATTATTTTGATTCGGAATGCCTCTCTGAAAAATATAACTGTTAAATCCTAAAATATTTCTGAATTGAAATCCCGGGAGACACGAAAGGGCATCCTCAAGTGTTAAATATCCATTTTCTTTAATAGTCTTTTCTGTAATCACTCTTACGGTTGAAGGCACTTCATTTATCGTTGAGACAGTTTTTGTAGCGGAAATAATAGAAATGTTGGTAAGCGATTCAAGGTCAAGTTCCAGAAGTTTCTCTATCTCACTTACCTGTGCAGAAATGCTTATTGCAGTCAGTTGGATAATTAGAATTCTTAAATAAAATTTTATCGTAAGATTTGTTTTCTTCATACCATTTTTCCCGCCAAGGAAAATTAATCGTTCAAATTTCCAACCAACTCTGACGTTAAAGAAATTTTATTATCTGGTTTTTAATTTTGAACAATATAGCAAATACTTCATTAAAAGTAATTAAAAACAAAGATTTCGAGAATTAGAAGGTCTCCGCAGTGATATGCATTACAATTTTTTTTTGGAAATAATAAGAGACGATTTGAGGGATCCTATTGATTACCGGCTTTTACTCTGCTGCTTTTGCAATGCTTCGAAGTACTTGCGAATAAGTTCTTCGTAGTCTTTTTTATAACCTTCTTTAATAGCTTTTTGAAGTTCGGATTTTATTTTATCCTGACCCTCTTCAGTTGAAAAATAAATTTCGGGTGGTGAATCTCTAACAATTTCTTGTCCGCTGCGTGATTCGCGTGTTTTTTCGTAATCTCTTTCATTAATCGATCTTTGTGCATCAAGCATTTTAGAGAGAATTCTTTCTTGTGCTTTTATTAGGTCATCATTAATTTGTTCGGTTTCCATTCCGGATATAACCTCACTCATTTCCGAAATAATTTTTTCCAAATTTGCCGCTAGCCGTTTTGATTGCCCCGCGCTCTTTGCCTCTTCGTTTAACTGCTGAAGAGTTTTTTGAACAAGACGTTGTTCTTGGGTCAATTTATTAAGTTGTTCGAGTTGTCCTTGAGAAAGCTGTCCGCCTTTTTTAAGTCCTTGCATCATCTGGTTTATCCCCATTTGCTGCTGCGACATTTGCTGCATTTGCTGCATCAAGGACATCATTCCACCTTGCCCGGAAGGGTTCATCATTCCTTCCATAGCACCCTGCATCATTTGAGCTGCCTGGTTCAGGTTACCCATTGCTTCGCCTTGTTTTGTGCTTGCGAACGGAGCATTGTTCTTCTGCATTCCCGCCATAGCCTCGCCCATATTTTTGCGTGCATCGCCAAGCTCTTTGCCCATTTCCGGTGAGATGCTGAAAGTCTTTTGTCCCAGTTCATTCATTTTGTTGATAATGTTGTTTATATTCTGCTGTATTTTGCTCTGCTGTTGCGCATTCTGACGGAACTGTTCGGAGTTTGGAGCGAGCGTTCTTGTTTCCTTCTGAAGTTCTTCCTGTTGTTTTGAGAGTGTAAGCAGTTCATCCATAATCTTCATCATTTCAGCCATTACTTCCATCTGATTCTGCATCTGCATTTGATTCTGCATATTCATCATCATTTGGTTCATCTTCTGCATATTTTGCGTAATCTGTTTTTGAAACTGCTGCGCTTGCTGCATTTTATTCTGCTGCATCTGCTGCATTGCTTTTTCAGACATTTCTTGGTTTTGCTGATTCTGCATCTCTTCCATTGCTTTCTGCATTTCTTCGTTGGGCAGATCCGTAAACTCGTTCATTTTTTCCTGAAGATCTTTCATTGCTTCTTCAAGATTTTTTAATTCTTCGGATATTTTTTCCTGCTTTTCAGCAAGTTTTTCAGAATCGTTGTTTTCAGAAGATTCTGAGCTTTCTTGCATCAATTCATCCTGCTCGTTCATCAATTCTTCTGTGCGTTTTACCACTTCATCCATTTTCTGTTCGATCTGGATTCGCTTGAGGAGGTTTACGGTTCTTTCAAGACTTTTCTGAAAGACTTCTTCATCCATTTTGAATTCTTCAAAACTATCCTGCACTTGATTTCTGTTCATCTGTTCGAGCATTTCCTGAAGCTTGGCAAGTGACTCTTTAAATTCTTCACTTTGAAGTTCATCAAGCAATTCTTGAAGCTCGTTGAATTTTTCCAGAGTTTTTTCGGAAAGCAGTTCGTTCTTCTGAAGTTCTTTCTGCATCTCGTTAATTTTTGATTGAACGTCCTCAACCTTGCTCTGTAATTGCTCGAACCGTTCGACCGCATTTTCTATTTCTTCTTTTTCTTCCCAGCTTAATTTGGGAGAATCCTTCTTCATCTTATCGCTTAATTTTTCGAGTTCATCTTTAAGTTTTTCGGATTCTTCAAGAATTTCTTTTAATTCATCTTGCGATTCTTGCTGTGTTTCGTCAGCTTTTGCATATAGTTCGTTGAGCGTCGGAACTCTAAGGTTATAAATAATTGACTTAGTTGATTTCGGTCCAGAGACTAAATCATTATCGAACACTTCATAGTAGTAAGAAACAACATCCTCAACCGCGAGATACAATTGCGAAAGATCCCATACGTAGAACACATCTTGTTCTACAGAGTTTTTCGAAAAAGTCATTTCGATGGTTTTGTACTCATCCCCAATTGTTTCAAATGCTGAGGCGGAAAGCCTGTGATGAAGAAGTACTTTTGTAAATCCGTAATCATCAGAAATTCGAATGTTAAGCGGCAGCTGCTCGTCTCCGTTTACTACAAGATCTTTTCCTGGGGAAATCACTTCAAGTTTTGGAAATTGATCTTCGATAATATTTATTTCATAAGTTACCGGATTTACATTTTTGTTCCCTAAACTATCCTCTAACTGAATGAAATATTCCGAATTATCATTAACCGTGAAATCTATTTCAGCTTTGCTATCACTTGTTATGAACTCTTTCTCCTCGGTTTTGTTCATAATCAAATTTGCTGAGCTTAAATACTTGCTCGAGGTTAGCTTTATATTAACATTGCTCCCTTTCAATGCCCGTATTTGCCCGTTATCTTTTTGAACTATAGCGGGAAGATTCGAGTAAGAAGGTTGGGTTATCTTAAGATTAAATTCGGTTATGATCGGAGGATTCAGCACATTGATTTTATATAAATCTGATTGGATTTCACCAGAGACCGCAAAGTAATCCAAGGAAAGTCTAATATTTTTAATCTCGGTAATAAATCTTCCCGCTGAGTCCGGATTAATTTCAATATTGTTGAAATCGGTTTCATCGACTGCTTTTGTGAATAAATCTATTTGTTTAGGAACTTCGCCTTTAACTTTCACAGATACTGTTACTGATTCTCCTTTAAGTATATCTTTATTTTTCGGATAAACATCAAGCGAAAACTTTGGAGGAGTTATAAATTCTTTATCATAGTTTAAAATTTTTGAAAGTGAAGTTGTAAGAGGATTCACAAAAAATATCATTAATAAGAAAAATATAGCAAAAGGAAGATATCTTTTTGCACTCCGCTTAGTATTATTTAAATCGACAGATTTTGCGAAATCAATATCTTTTGCTTTCTCATAAATCTGAGCGAAAGCAGCTTCTATTAATTCGTTGGAATATCCGAGTTTATTTTTTTTGGTTAAAAGTTGAATTCCGTTTTTAAGTTCGTCTTTGAGCTGAGGAAAACTTGCACCTACTTTTTGAGCAAGTGATTCGTAATCTTTTATTAGAAAGAAACCCAAAGATTTCAAAAGCGGAATCAGAATTAAAACAAGTGCAGACAAGGATAAAAGTGAAACAAGAAGGAAGAAGAGAACTGTTCTTACAATCGAATCAAAATTAAAGAAATGTTCGGCTGCGGAAAATAGTAAAAGAATTAAAGCAAATCCTGAAGCGACTGAGATCAGTCCTTCAAAAAACTTTTTTCGGTTTTCTTTCTTTTCAACATCCGTAAGTCTTGAAAGAATATTTTTTAATAAATCTCTTGACATAAATTAATTTGTTAACGCATAAACGATAAGATTTGTTCCGAACTTAAGTGCAGTTTCTCTAATTTCCGGCGGATTTTTGTGAACCTCCGGATCAGCCCAACCGTCCGACGGGTTGCTTTCGTAAGTGTAATAAATTGCCAATCTTTCGTTTAAAAAAAGTCCGAATCCTTGCGGCGGTTTATTATCGTGTTCATGAATTTTTGGCGGACCGTAATTAAATTCGAACACGTTGTGATAAATTTCATGATCGAAAGGAATCTCAACAAAATCATTTTCGGGGAACATTTTTTTAATTTCTCTTCTTATAGATTTGTCGATTCCGTAATCATCATCAATGTAAATAAATCCTCCTCGTTCAAGATAAGCCCGCAGTTTTTGAATCTGTGAATCTGAGAAAGTAATATTACCGTGACCGGTTACAAACAATAAAGGATATGAATAAATATCGTTCCCGTCGAGATCAACGAAAACATATTCACTTTTTACTTTTATTGTAGTATGCTTGTTAACAAAGTCTAGCAGATTCACTTCTGAAGAGGGATCATTATACCAATCTCCTCCGCCGTCATATTTTAATCTTGCAATCTGAAAACCGTCATCATTCTGAGGGAACACAGCGGAAACATAAAGAAGAAAGCATAAAAATATGTATGTGAATTTTTCCATTTCAAACAATCTTAAGTCTCAAACTGTTTGCTAGATTTACACAGGATTTAACTCTGTTATTTAACCGAATCTTATAATTTGAAAATTCCCTTCTCGGTGAATAATTCTTTCGCAAATTATCAAAACAATTTTGATCCTCAATCAAAGATTCCTTTAGGTGAAGAGAATCTTTTTCAATATCGTAGATGTTGTTAGTTGTTTTACAAAGTAATTGAATAGGATCGCTTTCGTTTTCAATAATAATATTGCTTCTACGCACAGCAGGTAATTTTGGTTCCCAGTCTGATTCCACTTCAGTAAAATTAGCGAAAGCTTTTTCTATCATCATTGTTCCGTTTGCTTTTCCCTCAAGACTATAACCTGCTATGTGAGGAGTTGAGATATCGCATAACTCAACAAGTTCCAGTGACGGATGAGGTTCGTTTTCCCAAACATCAAATGCAGTAAAAATTCTTTTCACTTTCAAAATGTTTTTTAACGCGCTGTTATTGACGACTCCTCCGCGTGAAGTGTTTATTAATACGGCTTTTTCTTTTATTCGGTTGAGTTCATCGACATCAATTAAATGATGAGTGGGGAACTCGCCGTTTTTTGTATAAGGAACATGCAGAGTGATTACATCGCACTTAAGTGCTTCATCAAGGGTTCCGAAATTAATGTTGTGTTTCCCTTTTTTTTCAAGGGGCGGATCGTTAATAATTAATGTATAGCCGAGGCTTTCGAAATACTTTACAACCTTCGACCCTATGTTTCCATAACCTATTATTCCAACAGATTTAATTTTTCCGGCAAGATTATTTTTAGCAACAATTTTGGCGAAAGCAGTAATCACATATTCTGCTACAGCGAATGAATTACAGCCCGGCGCACTAGCAAGAGTAATTGAACGACTCCTTAAGTAATCGATATCGAGGTGATCAATTCCAATTGTTGCAGTCCCGATAAATTTGACCGGAGTTTCATTCAGAAGGTTTTTGTCAACTTTAGTGATGGATCGGATAATTAGAGCATCAGCATTCTTAAGCAAGGCGTTTGTTATTTCTCTTCCGTGAACTAGAGTAATATTTCCGTATTTTCGGAATGCGGATTCGGCAAATTCTATATTTTCGTCTATTACTATGTTCATGGATTTTCTATTGTTAAAGATAAGTAAAGATAAAGAATTATATTAGGCAGATTGTTCACATTTGTTAAATTGAATAAATGAAAAGTGTAGTTGAAAAATATTCGGCGGCAATAGTCGGATTGATAATATTTGCTGTTTATTTACAAACAATTTCTCCAGGATTAAGCGGGGGAGACTGCGGAGAACTTGCAGCTGTTCAAACCACAATGGGAATTGCACATCCAACGGGTTATCCTCTGTTCACGATTTTAGGTTATCTTTTCACAAAACTTCCAATAAGTTTAGAACCAATCCAAAAATTAAATCTTCTTGCTGCTGTTTACACTTCCCTGGGGATGTTGGTTTTTTATATAGTCGTGTTGAAGTTTTTAAAATTTCTAAGGGGTAAAAATCAAATAATTATTGATAACAAAACAATTTACATTGTATCGATAGCAACCACATTCATTCTTGCATTCAGTCCTACAATATGGTTCCAAAGTACTTTTACCGAAGTATATTCGCTTCATATTTTACTTGTTTCCTTTCTCTTTTATTTAATAGTTGAAATTTTATATAGGCAGGAAAAAGGAGTAATAACAAAACACATGTGGCTGCTTGTTTCAATTTGTTTAGCATTCAGTTTTGGTAATCATTTTACTACCGTATTTTTGCTTCCGGGGTTTTTGTATCTCTATATAATCGACAAAACGTTCAAGAAAAAAATATCATTCTTCATATTATCTTCGTTGGTTTTCTTAGTACTTACTTCGAGTTTATATTCATATCTTCTGATAAGATCGAGTATGAATCCGGTTTTAAATTGGGGTGATCCGGATACGTTAAGAAATCTCATAAATCATATAACAGCTTCCGATTACAGCTCTTGGTTCTTTCCCGGGATGGAATTGATTTTATCGCAATCCGGTCAGTTGATTAATTCACTCTTTTCATTTGACCACTGGGAATTTAATTTTTCTGTTTTGTTTGCCTTCGCGGGAATAATAGTTCTCCCAAAATCTCATAAAGGTTCATTTATTGTATTCTTACTCATACTTCTTGTGAGCATAATTCTTTCGAACAGTTATTTTATTCCGGATATCAACAATTACTTTATTTCTATTTTCTATGTATGTGCATTATTTATATCCGTGGGAATAGTTTATCTATTACATCAAAGTAAAAATTTTTGGATTCATTATACAGTATTTGCGATCATTTTTATTTCAGTTTTTGTTCAAGTTTTATCGAATTTTAATAAAGTGAACAAATCTGAAGATTTTATTTATGATGAATATGCACGGACCGTTCTTTTAAGTACTGAGCCTAATAGTATTGTCTTAGTTGATAGAAATACGCCGTTTTACTTTCCCTCACTTTATCTTCAAAAAGTAGAAAAACTTAGAACCGACGTCGCGGTTATCTGTATCGACTTTCAACAGTCATGGTATTTTGATCAGATAAAAAAAGATTTTCCGGATCTTGTAGATTTGAATCACAAAAAGTTTATAGTTGATGTTTCAAAAAGTTCGGTGTTTATCTCTCCGGCATTGGTTGATGAATTCAACTTTGGTCCTCATTTCGAGTTAGTGCCTTTATCATTACTTTTTAAGGTAAATAAAAAGGACGAGTATCTTGAAAATATGATATCGTTAACTTTTTCTGAAATAAATAATCCTAGTGATCCAGAGATAAATTCAATTATTGAAAACATTGCGGTGATGTACGAGAACAGAGCGAAGTACGAACTTAGATTTGGTCGAAAAGCGAAAGCAGCAAAGTTATTGAACGAACTTGAAAAACATTTTCCCGACTTTGAAGTTAGACTTACAATAGTTGATTAACCGGCTAATCGGATATTTGTCAAACCTTCCATAATTGATTATTTTTCGACCCAATTTTTATTCTATCGGGATTTATTATGAACTTCAAATACAGAACACATACCTGCGGGGAATTAAGAGAAAGCAACATTGGCCAAAATGTTGTATTAAACGGCTGGGTTGAAAACAGAAGAGATTTGGGCGGTGTTATTTTTATTGATCTGCGCGACAGGTACGGAATCACTCAGATTGTTTTTGAGCCGGGTTATAATTCCGAGGCTCATAAAATTGGCGGTGAATTAAGAAGCGAATTCGTTGTTGCAGTAGAAGGCAAAGTACGCAGACGCCCCGAAGGAACCGAAAACTCTCAGCTTCCCACAGGATTGATTGATGTTATGATTGATCAGATTGTTGTATTAAATAAGGCCGAAACTACACCATTTCAAATAAAGGATAAAATTGATGTAACTGAAGATCTGAGACTAAAGTATCGCTACTTGGATTTACGCAGAGGAAGAATGCAGAAGAATCTTCTGCTTAGACACAAAGTTTATCAGCTCGTAAGAAATTACTTCGATCAAAATAATTTCGTCGAAATCGAAACCCCAATTCTGATGAAAAGCACTCCCGAAGGTGCAAGAGATTTTCTTGTTCCAAGTAGGATGCACAAAGGAAAATTTTATGCGCTCCCTCAGTCACCGCAGACATATAAGCAAATTCTTATGGTTTCCGGTTTTGATAAATATTTTCAGATTGTTAAATGTTTTAGAGATGAGGATTTGAGGGCGGATAGACAACCTGAGTTTACTCAAATCGACGTTGAAATGTCATTTGTTGATACTCCTCAGATTTTCGAAACCGTCGAAGGACTGATGGCACTTCTCTATAAAGAAATACTTGGTTATGAATTAAAAACTCCGTTGAAACAACTACCCTTCGACGAAGCAATGGAAAAATACGGAAGCGATAAACCTGATATACGCTATGAACTTGAAATGAAGACATTAAACAAAACAGTAGAGAGCTCCGAATTCAAAGTTTTTTCGGATGCTGTAAAATCAGATGGAATTGTGACCGGACTACTTGCCAAGAACTGCGGAGATTATACCAGAAGCCAACTGGATGTGCTTACAGATTTTGTAAAAAAACTCGGAGCCGGCGGATTAATTTGGATGCGGGTTAAAGAAAACAACGATCTTGATGCACCGATAGCAAAATTTCTATCCGAAGAAGAAAAATTGAATATCGTAAGTAAAATGGATGCTGAAGCAGGTGATCTTATCTTTATTCTTGCCGGTCCAAAACTTAAAACGCTTTCAATTATGGGCGAGCTTAGAAAAGAAATGGCAAAACGTCTTGATCTATTAAAACCTGATGCTGAACCTGCAATGCTTTGGGTGACTGATTTTCCGTTGTTCGAGTGGGATGAGGATACAAAAAGATATTATGCTATGCACCATCCTTTCACAAGTCCGAGATTTGAAGATGTCGATAAATTGGAGACTTCACCGGGTGATGTTAGAGCGAAAGCTTACGATCTAGTGTTGAACGGAAATGAAATTGCCGGCGGAAGCATCAGAATACATAACAGCAGTCTCCAATCCAAGATGTTTAAAGCATTAGGGATTTCCGAGGAAGAAGCAACTTCAAAATTCGGGTTTTTGTTAAATGCTTTTAAATACGGTGCTCCGCCTCATGGTGGGATCGCTTTTGGTCTTGATAGAATGGTAATGCTTTTTGCACGGGAAAGTTCAATTAGAGATGTAATTGCATTTCCCAAAACAGCAAGTGGAATGTCTTTGATGGATGAATCTCCCTCAACTGTAGATGAAGAGCAGCTTAAAGACCTACATATTCGGCTAAAAAAATAAAGTAAAATTTACCAGAATTTAATAATAATCGTAAATATTACCGGTAATAATTACATCCACTTTTTCTTCAATTCCAATCAAAAACTTAACAGTAAATATTACCGGTAAAAATTGTGCATCTCACGTTTCTATTCATTATATTTTACACAATCGCTGTACATTGTGCTTGATTT
>JAGFIY010000099.1 GCA_024103215.1 Melioribacteraceae bacterium
CGGTAATAAACAATAGGTCGCCAAAGCTGGCGCTTCGTCAATTTTAGTCCAAATAATCTTGTAATCGGTCATTCATAATTCCTGTACATTGATGATAATTTTATTAATTATATAAAATATTTGAGATGCAAAACTGCAAATATCGGTTCGAAAATTAAGCATCTCATACGATAAATTAAAGGTCACTAAGTTTTCAAAATTTCTAATAACTAAATTAGTGTTAAAGTCCCGATCGATGATTCAATTAATGGAAGCAGCTCATTTTTAAAATCATTTCGGCATGAATACTCAATGCGTATCAAATTGCCAGATTTGTTATTAAATAAAACTTGATAAGAAAAAAGATTATTTGAATCAATTTTGAGAACATTAATCTTAACACCATTATTTAAGACTTCAATATTCGAGTATTCGTTTATATGATATTTTATTTTTATACTATTTAAGTATTCTTCAAATCCTCCGGTGAAGTTTGATTTATCGGTTGTGGTTTTAAAACTTCCTATATTTAATACTGCTTTAGTTACTTCGTTATAAAACAACACCTTGGGGATATAAACAAATGATTCGTAACCGGTTCGTGTTTTTGAGAGACGAGGAATAATTTTCTCCGAAAATTCGGACGAGGTTAATACCCATTCCTTAGGTGGATTGAGTTTTACACCTAGTTCTTCATTTTTGTAACCTGCAGAGACCAAAGATGTATCAACAGGAAACGGTGATTGTGATTTGTCAACCTCCTCCCCGCATGAGTGGAAGATCGCAAAGGTTGAGAGCAAAAGCAGCAACGATAATATTTTTTTAATCATTTAAGAATTCTTTCAAATACATATAATTTTCTGTTAGTTCGCCGTGGTAAACAATCACTGCTCTTTTTATTTCATTCGGAAGATTCGATTCTTCAAGCGACGAGTTATAATCAGCATTCACAATTGCCGGAACGAATGGTTTTAAGGATTCGCTGAATTCCCGAGAAGAATTATTAGGAAGTTCAGCCGGCAGATTATCGATAGCAAGGTCGGCAACACCTTTCCCTTCGTAGCCATCGATTATTTTATCCTCATCCGGATTGTAAACGTATGTCGGATTATCGGGTTCTGTTGCTTTCTCGGTAAATTCTATAGAGCCATTTATATCACAAGTGATATCAACAACAAGCTGCAGTTTCTCTGATTTTCTTTCTTTAACATAATGCTTAGTCACAAGGCGCGGACACTTATCATGCCAGAATATGGCATTGACCAGAACGTTTATTTTATCCAAGTACTTCTCAAATGACGATTGATAATTTTCGGGATTGTTAAAATAATCATGAAGGTCAAATTCACTTTCGTCTTTTCGTGCAAACATGTGTTCTTCTTTGAAAACTACCTTGTAAACAAAATTATTTTCAGCACCGGATAGGTTTAACAATTCATCAGGTGATATTTCTTTATGAGGGAGCAAATCCAAAATTTCCTGCACACCTTTCGATACATTTCCGTAACCACTTACTCCAATAACAAAAGGGCAAATCTCTTTGGGAAGCCCGTTCGTTTTAATTTTTTCACCAACATTTTTTATTTCAGCTTTTGCTTCATCCAAATCAGAATAATTATAAGCTTGTTCAATTGCCTGGAAAGGAGTATCAAAGCCAAGTGCTTTGTATCTTCTACCCATTGCATGAATACCGTCAATCATTCCGGCTAAACCGGCAAATTTACCGAAGAACACTAAACGTCTGCCCTTATCGTCTAAGATACATTCATAATCGATTAAAGTTGATTCAGAATCTATAATTTTTTGAAGAAGCGGCATATTGTAAGCCTGACCCTTTATCGTGTGAGAGAAGAAAATATAGACTTTGTCATTTTCTATAAGTTCAATTGGAATTTCTTTAACACCGAATACAATTTTACTTTTGCTTAAATCTTCATTTAAAACAGCTTTTGCCTCTGCAAACTCTGCATCCTTAAATGCACGTCTTTCAAATGGCTGAACTATTACCTCAATATCATGATTTTCAATAATTTCTTTTAAGTGTTCGGGAATAAGAGGAACTCTTTTTTCCCAGATGTTTTTATCCTCCCTTCTTATAGCTATAGTTTTTTTCATAGAATCTCCGAAATGTTACTGAGTACAAGATTTGTTGATCAAAGATAAAAAAGTCTGCACAAATTATTTTGCCGGATTACCGAAATTATTTTAATAGACAAACAGTCTTATTTGCTAGCCTTGTAAACCAGTCCCCTTAATTTCTCATTTAATCTTTTCACAAACGCATAAAATGGCGTGCTGGATTGTGAATTTTCGTCATAAAGGTAATTTTCGATGGATGTGTTATTTGGTTCAAAAGTTGATGTTGATATTTGTGCAAATAGTGATGCTGTTTTTGCTACACTCTCGTCTTTATTTATGAATAGCTTCGAATAAAGAATTCTACTATCTCCCAAATCAAAAGAAAAATCGGTTGATGAAGGATTCGACTCGTCGAACCACAGTTCGATATAATCTGAGCCTCGAGTTAAGGCTGCTTGATAATCCAAATCATTTAATTGGTCGGTAACTACTTTTAAACTGAATCCGAAACTATTTGGAATTTCCCAAAAAAGCGGAACCAAATTTTGAACCTTGGTCAATAGTGAATCCGGGACAACTTTTGTTGTGTCATCAAAAAATTTATTGAATAAAAATATTTCAACTTTTTCGTTTGTGGCTGAAGTCGGATTAAAACCAATAACACGGTTTGAAACGCCGGGCATTCCAGCAACAATATTTTGAATTTCACTTGTCTCGAGAAAGATTACACTATCAGCTTGATTAATTCTTCTGGGGATTAGATAGTTCTTGACGATTCCACTCGATTGAAGGGTGGGTAAATCAGTTGTAAGTGTATCATGCGACTGGGCAATATATCTGTGAGAATATGAAATAATTCTTCCATCGGGTTTTGTTAATGCACCGATTTTTTGATAATCGAGATAAACATAATCTGCCATCCAAATTTTCACTTCGGTGGAAAGATGATTTTCTATTTCAATCTGAATTTGAGGTTCAGTTCCGCCGAATTGATGAACAATTCCATCGCTGGTTTTTATATAAAAGGCAGCATTCAATTCACGTTCATCCAATTCATAATTTTTAAAAACAAATTGATAGTTTACCATATTATTTATTCTTTCTATGGCAATTGTTTTATCGCTGATATTCGGAACGAACGGATCTATTAAAATCTCATTTGGAATAAAACTGTTTTTCATTGCGCCCAAAACAGCTTGATCGGGCACTGCCCGATAATTTTGATCATCAAACTCATAACCCCAAAAATCAAATTCTCCTTCGGCTATTCCTAAAGAATTCGTGAGATATGTCTGTTGATCAAGTCCAATCCCTTCAATTATTACTGTTGCATTTTCCACGGGAATGTTCTCTTGGTCAGTCACCAAAATATTTGAAAGCGTCCCAGTTTTTAGTATCGGAATTTGTGATACATATAAATTTCCAAAGTCGATTGATTCACTCAAAGCAGATTCTTGGAATGTCGCACTGTTCACATTTGTTCGAGATATTTCAGCTTTGATAACGTTGTACGGCGGTTCGAAATCAGCTGAACCTTTTGGATCGAGAAAGTGTTCAACAGAGAAAGAATGATAAAATCTTCCGACGCTATTTGTAACTGTTGCACTGAGCAGCTCCAAATCACCGTACAAAATTACATCAGTTCCCGGCGGTGATGCACTTGAAGGACTCAAAAATACCTTACCCGTAATCTCATAATTAAATTCCGTGGGGAGCTGAGTTAAATTAACCACTAAGCTGGTCGTTTGCAGCGATCGCACAACGGTTAACGGCAAATATCTCCCCTTCTTACCGAATGTAGTAGTGTTAAGCGAGACAAAATCGAATCGAAGAGAGTCGTTTGCAAATAATTTAGCGAAGGAACTTGAATTTCCGGTAGTATGATTTATCGAAATCGAAGAACTACTTCCGCCATCAAGCAAGATCATTTTTTTTGTTTGGGAAAACCTTTCACTTGAAATTCTATAGTAATAGACTCCCGCACTACCAAGATTTGAAATATGAAATTTATGTCCTCCTCTACCCGAAAAATTATATGACCCAATCCTCCTCCCTAGTACATCAAAGATCTCCAAAAGAAATTGATCAAACATAGGTGAATAGAACTCTATATTTGTTGCCGGATTAAACGGATTGGGATAATTTTGAGATAAGATATATTCGGATGGATTAATTTGATCAAACAACCCAGTGATAAAATCGAAGCTGAAAAATCCCTCAACATCAGTTGTGTCTCGAGCGATCACGCCGAGTTCATTATCCGAATACGAAAGTGTTACTTCAACATCCCAAACTCCGGAAGATGTGAAATATGAATCATTAACTTTTCCCGAAATCCAGGTCTGTGATGTTAAAAGTACAGGAAATGCAATGAACAGAATCAATAAGTATTTAACCATTAAGGAACTTTCTCTCATTAATTAAAAATTAAAAGTTAACTGGGGTCAGCGGGTTTTTATTCTGAAGAATAGAATGAACATTTTTGGCGCACAACATAGCCATTTCCGAGCGTGTTTCCAAAGTTGCACTGCCGATATGAGGAAGCAGAACAACATTATTTAATTTTAATAGCTCAGGATTAACTTTTGGCTCGCCTTCATAAACATCAAAACCGGCAGCAAAGATTTTATTTTTCTTCAGCATTTTAATTAAGTACTTTTCATCAACGACTTCTCCCCTTGCAGTATTAATCAGTATTGCGTCCGGCTTCATATGGTTTAGTTTTTCTTTGTCGATCAAGTGATACGTGTTAACGCTTGACGGAATATGAAGACTGATAAAGTCGGCATTCTTCATAAGGTAATTCAACGAAACTCTTTTAGCGTTAAGTTCTTTTTCAATTTCAGGCTTAGGAGATCTGTTGAAGTATATAATTTTACAGCCAAAAGCCTTGGCTCTTTGAGCAGTGGCTTTCCCTATTCTTCCGGCTCCAACTATACCGAAGATTTTGTTTCTCAAATCATGCCCAAGCATCAAATCCGGCATCCATCCCTTAAACTTTGAACTTCGCATAAATCTATCACTTTGAATAAACTTTCTTGCACAGGCTAGTAATAGTCCTATGGCAATGTCAGCTGTTGCATCAGTCAAAATATTTGGTGTATTAGTAACAATAATATTTTTTCTTGAAGCATATTCAACATCTATGTTGTCATAGCCGGCAGCATAATTAGCTATTACCCTGCATTGCTGCATCGAATCAATAAGTTCTTTATCAATTTTATCTACGAGCAGCGGGATAATTGCATCGGCATTCTTCAACATTGGTAATAATCTCTTCCTGTCTTTCAAAATCTTTCGATCCAATATTTTAACTGAATATTTTTTTGACTCAAGCCATTTTTTAGCATCACCGGGAAGTTCATTAAAGAAAACAACTTTTTTCATTTTTTATCCAAATAATATTTTTACGATAAATAACGCGCCCAAAATACCGGCTATATCAGCCAGAAGACCGACTGTTAATGCATGTCTTGTTTTAGAAATGTTAACCGCCCCGAAATAAACGGCAAGAACATAAAATGTTGTTTCGGTACTTCCTAGAATTGTTGAGGAAAGAACACCGATAAACGAATCCGCACCGTGAATAGTCATCAGTTCAGTCATCAATCCAATTGAACCGCTGCCCGATAACGGACGCATCAATGCCATTGGCATAACTTCTGCAGGCATCCCGATTAAATTTGTAATTGGTGAAAGAACAATAACAAGAAGTTCCATCGCGCTGCCAGCTCTGAAAATCCCAATCGCGACCAGCATAGCTACCAAATATGGAATTATTTTTACAGCAACATTAAAGCCTTCCTTAGCTCCTTCAACGAACTCCTCATATACTTTTATTCTTTTTATCATTCCGTATAGAACAAATAGAATAATTATCAACGGTATTGCAAACACAGCTGCAATTTGGATTATCGATTTAAAATTTTCCGAAGCGTTTCCCGCACCGAAAAGGATTGCAAGAATCAACGCCGGGATTAACAAAATCAAAAAGAATATCAGAAAATCCTTCACGTTCATTTTATCTGAGTGAGTAGTCACCTGTTCCTTTTTGCGGCTAAACCTTTCAAAAAACTTTGCTGAAAAAATACCTGTTAAAGTAGCGCAGCTTGCACCGAATATCGAAGTACCGATAATGATTGCCGGATCGTTGCTTCCCGCCGCAGCTCTTATCGCTATTGCTGTTGCCGGGATAAGCGTTAAGCCGGCAGTATTGACGGCTAGGAACATGCACATCGCGTTAGTAGCAGTGTCCTTTGTTGTGTTAAGCTTATTTAATTCCTCCATTGCTTTAATACCGAAAGGTGTCGCTGCATTACCGAGCCCAAGCATATTTGCAGAAATATTCATAACGATTGCACCGATTGCAGGATGATCCGAAGGAACGGAAGGGAAAAGAAATTTTGTAATTGGTCTAACAATCGAAGCAATTATTTTAATGAGACCCGATTTATCGGCAATCCTCATTATCCCAAGCCAAAGAGCCATTATCCCAATAAGACCTAATGCAATTGTTACTGCAGTTTTTGAGTAATCTATAGCTGCATTTGTCACTTCACGAAGTTTAATAAAACTAATTTTTGGGAACTTAATTTCTATTTCCTGATTGGAGTCGCTCTTAGAAAAATCTGAAATTATCTTAAACTTAATTTCATCTTCATCACCTGAAGCGTTCGCCATTTCCTTAAATATTTTTGAGCTTCCCGAAGAAATTAAAAGCACAAATTCATTTACATTCGTTTCATTCCAATTTTTGAATTTGAATACTTCATCTCTTGTAAAGTCTTCACCAAAATTTTCTTTTAGTTCATCGGCACTAATTTTTAATAAAGGTTGCGAAAGATCAGTTGAATCAATAATTAACTCGCAATCAAAAATTTTATCATTTGGAAATTTTTCAGTTTGTTCATTATAAAAATCGATTGAAAGCGCCATGCCGACACCGATTATCAGCATCGCAGCCCAGATGTAATTCAGCATTCAACCTCTTTAGTTTGATTTTGAGTCAAAATTAAAACTCTTTTCGATAAAAAACATTATCTTTTAATAAATAATCAAATTTTTATTGTATGAAAATCGGAATCGTTCAATTTGATCCCATTTGGGAATCACCACAAGAGAGTATTGAAAAATTAGAAGAAATTCTTCCCAAAGCGTATTCGGTACCGGATTTATTGGTACTTCCCGAAATGACACTTACCGGTTTTACGATGAATTCCAAAAATTTTGCTGAGGAAATCAACGGAATTTCCACTCAATATTTTATAAGAAAATCGGCAGAATTAAAAACCAATATTTTTGCGGGGGTTATTGAAAAGGATGATCATAAAATATATAATTCATTGATTCATATCGACGCGATGGGTTTAATTCATGCACGTTACAGAAAAATTCATCCTTTTAGTTACGCAAAGGAAAACGATTTTTACGACCGCGGGAAGAAAATTGTTATAACTAAAATTGATAATTATAAAATCGGTATGACGGTCTGTTACGATCTTCGTTTCCCGGAATTGTACAGACTTTACGGCAAAGAACGATGCGAGATAATTATTAACATTGCAAATTGGCCGAGTCCGAGAATAGAACACTGGCTGGCTCTGTCCCGCGCACATGCAATTGCCAACCAATGTTTTATGATTTCAGTGAACCGGGTCGGAAAAGATCCTTACAATGATTATCCCGGAAAGTCTTGTGTTTATGACCCAATGGGAAAAGAGATATTCTGCGCAAATGATTCTTCGGGTTATTTTCAAATAGAAATAAATTTAGAAGACGTGTTCACGACAAGAGAGAAATATAAGTTTCTTAACGATATAAAACTTTTGTAAAATGAATGAATTTAGAACAGATAGTTACGAAATCAACACTTATGATGTTGATTTACGAGGAAGATTATTTCCGACCCGGTTGATGCTGCTTATGCAGAATACTGCATGGAAGCATGCAGAAGATTTAGGTATTGGTTATTCACATTTGATCAAAAAGAATCTCATTTGGGTGCTTTCACGTGTCCGCGTTGAGATTGATGAATATCCTTTGTGGAATGATATCCTTACGATAAAAACTTTTCCAATTGGATGTGACAATCTAATGTGCTACCGCGATTTTCTTTTCTTCAAGAACGAACTGCAAATCGGCAAAGGAACATCCGCCTGGTTCGTGATTAACATTGATGAAAGACGACCGCAAAGAGTTAAAAGTTATTATGATAATAACATCAAACCTCTTCCCAGTATTTTTAAAGAAAGAATCGGCAAATTGAATCTTAAATTTGAAACTGAACCGGCATTCCGTACTAAAGTTGATTTCAAATCGATAGATGTAAACGGACATGCAAACAATGCAAAATATTTAGATTGGATTACCGACTATTATGATTCGGAATTTTTAACTAATAATACTTTGCAAGAATTTGAAATCAATTATATTTCTGAGGCTGTGCTAAATGATGAAATCGAAATTCAAATTAAAAAAGAAAAAGACGATCATAATTATTTCTTAATTAAAAACAGAATAACAAACAAAGAAATATGCAGAGCAAAAACGCTCTGGAGAAAGGATGTAAAATGAACGAACTACAAAATCAAAAATGTACTGCGTGCAGACCTGATGCACCGAAAGCGACTGAAGAAGAAATAGAAAGATACATGAAATTGCTCCCCGGCTGGGAACTAATAAATGAAGACGGTATTGACCAAATCAAAAAAGTATTCACCTTTGATGATTATCTTAGTGCTGTTGATTTCACGAACAAAGTTGCAGAAACAGCCGAAAGCGAAGGTCATCATCCGGCAATTCTTCTAGAGTGGGGAAAATCAACAATTACATGGTGGACTCATAAAATCAAAGGTTTGCACATTAACGACTTCATTATGGCGTCAAAAACAGAACATATTTATAATTCAAGAGGATAGTGTGAAAAAATTAATTTTTGTATTGTTGCTTTCGTTTCTTCTTTCAGCATGCAGCACTTCATTTGAAACTACGAGAATTGTTGACGAGAAAACGAACAGCATTGTAGTTCTTTCTTCGCCAATTAAAATCCATGGCTTAAGTCAATTCGATCAATTTGAATTGTATATCTCGTTTATTTCGCAGCAGTACAAAAATAAGGAAGATCAATATTTTTTCTCTATCAAATATTTAGGTTACCAGTTCCCGAAGATGGATTACATGAAATTAGATATTGACGGGATAATTTATGAGTCTGCCCCGGACAGAGTTCCAATTTTTAAGCAGGATGGTGTGGTCGGCTACAGTGAAGAAGTTTATTTCCCCGTCAACCGCAATATAATTGAAGATATTCTCGAACTTAACAGAACACGTATGACTATAAAAGGCTATCTCATTGATGTTGAGATTGATTGGAAGGGAAATTGGATTGATTACTTAAAAGAATTTTATATTGATGCGGCAAAGAAATCATGATTCAATAAGTTTGAATCGTATTCTAAGTACATCGTTATCAAAACTTGAAGAAACAATTTTAAACTTCCCTATCTCTGACGTATTTTTTACATGAACACCGCTGCAGGGGCATGTGTCATAATCACCAATTTTTATCAACCTAATTTTCTCACCGGCTTCTTCGGGAAGATTGTTTAAGTTAAATTTTTGTTCGGCTTCGTCACGGTCAATAAATTCTTCTCTCACATCATGATTTTTTTCAATCTCGGCATTCACTAATGATTCTATTTTTATCAACTCCTCTTCGCTTAAGTTTGAAACAAAGTTTTTATAATCACATTTTGATTTTTTCTTTTCGATATGATTGCTAAAAGATCTTCCTTTACCGTAAAGTCTTACCATAGTCTGATTTAATATATGTTCAGCTGTGTGCATTGGCGGATAATACTGCTTTGGATTGTGATTCATTAGTGCTTCCCTTCAACAAAAAATAATTTTATCAGATCATTTTCTACTTTAATGCAAGGACTTTTATCTGAGTCGATTTTTAGAAATTCAACGCCGTTGTCAGCAAAATACGCTTCCGTCAATGAAAGATCACTTGACAATATTTCTAAACCAATTATGCCTTCGTTTAATTCATCTTTCACGAGATAAAGAAAACAATTTTTTAGATTGAATTTATATGCATCTTTTCTTAGGTGCGAAAGTTTTATCCTCTTTTCCGGTTTTATCCCGATCGATATTAATTTATCCAATGCCGCTTCCGGTTCATTTGCTCCAAATATAATTGATACAATTTCAGATGCACCATTCTTATGATCTAAACTTTTTTTGCTGTTTTTTTTACGATAATCTGTAAAAATAACCTCGGTAAGATATTCGTCTTCAAAGAAAAGCTGTTCGTAGTTATCTTCCTTGTCAAGAATTGATTTTACTTTTAATTTATCAAAGTAATTACTCAGAAGCTCTATATTTTTGTTTTTTATAGAAACATAAATTTTACTATAATTTTTTTCATATCTGTTTTTAATTGACGGGAATCTATTAAAGAAACTTTCTTGAGAAAAAAGTTCAATTGTTATCTCATTTTTAAAACTTAAAAAATAATCTATTCTTTTAGGATCATTTATATTGAATCCTAGTTTTTCCGTCCAAAATTGTGTGCTTCTTCTAAATGAGTTTGATACTAAAATAATTTTATCTATTCTTGAACTAGTTTGCAGAACGGCGAGTGTGTCAAATATTTCATATTTGCGGAATTCGCGGGACAGACTATCATTCTTTTTCCGCAGTTCCTCAATTTCCCGTTCAAGTAATTCTGCTTCTGCTTTTTTCTGGTTAAGCATAATCACTGCCGAATCGGTTTCATGACCGCTATTTTCATAATTGCTCTCATCGCCGCAGGCAGTTATTAAAACGAGAATAATGAGTAATATTTTTATCATACTTCTATTCATACTCGAAAGATAAAAAGATATTTCCTTTTTGAATAGAGAATTGATTGACGTATATAATTGCCAAATAATGATAATATATTTATGTTTTTCGTGAACTCTAGGGAAATAGTGTGAAAAAAATAATACAGATAATATTTTTATTACTCTTTCTGTATAAGATGTCCGATGCGCAGAAAGCAGATTATTCATTCCGCTATGTCGATACACCGATTTTGACCGATATAACTTCTATTCATTTTACAAAAACTTATGGTCTTATTGCAGTTTCAGATGTTTTATTATACAACAATTCCCGTGAATGGAAAATTTTTTCACCGCAGCCGGATTTTAATATTTCCGGTTCATTCATAAGCGGAAGCGATAAAATCTACGCTTGGGATGTAAATTATAGTTATGAATCTCAATTGAGAGTATTTAATCAAATTCTAAACAAGTGGGAAAAGTTTGAACATCCGCTAGCAAATAAAATAAGCTGTTCTTTTTTTAACGAAGGAATAGGATGGATAAGCGGAATAGGCGAGATTGCATATTATAACGGAACTAACTGGAATTTTCTTGAACCGCCTTCAAATCATTTTATAAATAATTTAATACCATATCAAAATACTTTGGTTGTATTGTCTAACTCAAAGCCTGAATCAATTTATATTGACGAAATAAATCATTGGGTAGAAGTAAGTTTTGATGATTCCATTCATTCAATTTCAAAATACAGTGAAGAATCTATCTTGATTCATACAAGTTCAAAACTCTATGTATACGAAGACGGTAATCAATATTCACTTCCCCTTCCGGACTTTGAAGAGAAAATTAATTTTTTCTTTAGAACAAATAATTCGGAATTGTGGTTGTGTGGATCAAACGGCTTGACGGCTGTTTTGAATGATGGGAATTGGGAACGTCTCGCACCGATAACCAAAGAAAATCTTTTATGTATAACCGAAGATGATAACTCGAACATTTGGATCTCCGGGGAGAACGGCATAATACTCACAAACGATCAAACCTACCCGCAAATTGATAAACCGGTTAAATCCGGGTTTAAAAAATCATCTTACTATAGCGAAGCAAAAATGATTGCCGATGAATATGGTGTTGCTGTTTCAGATATAGATAACAATGGATTTGAGGATATTTTTGTTGTTGCTGTTTACGAACCGAACCGGATGTATATGAACATCGGAACTAAATTAGAAAACGAAGCTTCGACAAGAAATGTATCGGGTGAAAGTTTTGAGAATTCTTCAACGCTGCATCTCGGTGCTGCTTTTGCCGATGTAGATAACGACGGCGATGATGATCTTTATGTATGTGCCTTAACAAATCGAAATGCTTTATATCTGAATAATGGTTCGGGATATTTCAGAGAGTATTTTTACGACTCCGGTGCATCCGGTAAATCCGGAGACCGTTCAAACTCAGCTGCGTTTGCGGACATAAACAACGATGGTTTCCTCGATCTTTTTGTGACAAACGAATACTCCTCAAATCGTTTATTTCTTAATGACGCTTCTGGTTACTTTAATGAAATAACCGAAGACGCCGGCCTGATTACAGACGGAGGCGGAACTGCATGCATGTTCGGTGATCTTGATTCCGATGGTGACCCCGATTTATTCGTAACAAATTGGTCCAAGGAAAATATTCTGTATAAAAATTTATTTTTAGAAACAGGTGAAGTACTCTTCGAGAATATTACATCCATGTCTAAAACGGGCGGATATCCTTACACAAAAAGCAATGGTGTTACATTAGCCGATATTAACAACGATAATAGACTCGATATTTTTGTTACTAACCGAAAAACTTCCAACAGACTTTTCTTAAACAATGGAGATATGATTTTCGATGATGTTACGGAATCATTTCTAGGTATAGATACAATGCAGAGTTATGGCGCAGTAATCACAGACTTTGATCACGACGGTTTTCAAGATATATATTTGTCAAATCTTGGTGCTAACGTATTTTATAAAAATATAAACGGAGAAAAATTTATCGAGCGTACTTTACAGTTCAACGCAACTATGAACGGCTACAGCACAGGCAGCGCGATTTTTGATAAAGACAACGATAACGATCTAGATATTTACGTTGCAAATTATTTAGGCGAAGAAAGCCAAATATTCACAAACATACTTCGAAAAAAAACAGGAATTGTTTTCCAAATTGAAGGTACAAAAACAAACAGAAATGCTGTTGGTGTTACTGTAAAATTATTCGACGAAACAGATAATAGTATTCTGGGAATTCGTGAAATAAGCGCCGGCTCGGGTTATGGTTCTCAAAACTCGAAAAGAGTCCATTTCGGTGTGCCGGGAAATAATTTCTACAGAGCTGAAATTTACTTCCCGGTATCAAAAACAACAAAAATAATTTCAAATATAAAGCCCGGGTCAACGATTCAATTAAGTGAAGAAGACCGACTTTCTTACACAAGATCTAGATTGGTTGGATTTATTACTACTACGGTTAAAGATCCCGAAATACAAAGAGAGTTCATCAAATTAATTTTATTCATTTTGTTGAGCATTTATCTTTTTAGAAGCGGAAACAAGCGCTACGGATTAAATCGAAAACTGTTGAGTACTTATATGTTTTTCACCTTCCTTTTTTATATAACGATTATTGTTATTTTTATTCATACTTCATATTTCTTAAACACTTTTGTTCCATTTGCTTCTGTAATTATTTTTTATCTTATCGCATATTCTTATCACGAGAGAAATTTTGTGAAGAAAAAATCCGAAGAAGAAAAACTAAACACACGAAACAGAATCGCTAGAGACCTTCACGACGATCTCGCATCAACACTTAGCACAACAGCTATTTACACTGAAGCACTATCAAGGGATATCCCGTATAATAATACACCAAGTAAAGAATTAATTGAAAAAATTTCATCATTAATTAATGATTCACAAAATGCAATTACCGATATAATTTGGTCAGTCACACCTAAGAATGATAAACTTAATAATTTGAGCACAAGACTGCGTTTGCTTCTTTCTTCCAACTTAAAGACAAAAGGCATTAAGTATAAATTTAATTCGGTAATCGAAAAAAACTTCACCCTAAAGGATGAAGTAAGGCGAAACGTCTTTTTAATTTTCAAGGAAGCAATAAATAATATTTTAAAGCATTCCAAAGCCGATTTTGTAGAGATGAAAATTTCCGCTGACGAAAGAGAAATTAAATTTGAACTTTTGGATAACGGAATTGGATTTGACGAAAGAGCATTAAAAAATATTCAATTTAATGATAATGTTTTGAGCGGTAATGGGATCAATAATATGAGAGCACGAGCCGGCGAAATAAAATCAGATTTCATTATCGAATCCGAAAATGGGACAAAAATTACTTTAATCGTCAAATGACACAAATGGACTATTGAAATAACTTTTTTAATAATCGATCTTGTTTATCAATGATTGGGAAATTTTTTTGAGCATAAAAGTATCTATAATCGAAGATCATTCCGAATTTAGGGAGGGTTTAGTTCACCTTCTTAATATCACACCAGGATTTGAGGTGAGCGGGAAATTCTCTGCTTTGGAACCAGCTCTTGAAGGGATGGCTAATTCCGATATAATTTTGCTGGATATAGGATTGCCGGGAATGTCCGGCGTTGAAGGAATTCCACTTATAAAAGAAAAATTTCCTTCTTCAAAAATTATTATGGTGTCTGTGTTTGACGATGACGATCATGTTTTTAAAGCTATTCTTGCGGGTGCGGATGGTTACATCCTCAAAAAAACTCCCCCTGTAAAACTTCTTCAATCGATTGAGGACGCATACGAAGGCGGTACCCCACTGACACCAACAATTGCAAAAAAAGCGTTGGCTATCTTCAAAAAATTTGTCCCAAATACATCTGAAGAAAGTAGTTTAAGTTACCGTGAAATCGAGGTACTTAACCTTATAACCGAAGGATTAGAAAACGATGAGATTGCAGAACAGCTATTTATAAGCATAGAGACCGTTAGAAATCACATTAGACACATCTATAAGAAGCTTCATGTGCATTCCAAAACTCAGGCTGT
>JAGFIY010000103.1 GCA_024103215.1 Melioribacteraceae bacterium
CGGAATAGAAGAAGCGGGATATTATGAAGTGGAATGGAGAGCTGAAAACATCTCGAGCGGATTATACATATATGTTATGGAAGCAGAATCGGAAGGCAGCAGTTTTAGAGATGTAAAGAAGATGTTGCTGTTGAAGTAAGAACAAAAGACATAAAAACAAACGAAAAAAGTAATCAAGAAACAGAAAACCCGGAATCAAAAGATTCCGGGTTTTTAATGAAGAAATTAGCTGCCTTAAAATTTCAATACAAACAGCAATTTTTAAACTCAGATCTGCAGCAAAAAATCAGTACTTATATTTAATCCACTTTATCACTTCGGACCACTTAGGTTTTTTGCCAGTCCACAAAAGCCCAACCCTGTAGATCTTTCCAGCCACAGGAAAGATTAAAATTAAAGTTGCAAGATTTACAACTATCGATACAAGAAATTGCCAAAGAGGAACATCGACAAGAGTCATCTTTGCAGGCATCACAATTATCGAGGCAAAAGGAAGCATTGACGAAATACCGGCAATCGGGTTGCTCGGATTTTCTATCATCGACATTGAGATAAAAAACGGAATTATTATCAGCATCATGATGGGCCACATTCCTGACTGTGCATCCTGCGGGCTATCGAATATAGACCCTATTGTTCCGAATAATCCAAGGTAGGTTGCAAGACCTATCAAAAAGTTTATAAGAAGATATAATATTTGTCCCCCTGTTACATCAAGAGTTAATTCTTCGGGCAAAGCAAACCATGTTGTGGAGATAAGCATTATAACCGGTGAAAGCCAGATTAACATCTGAAGCACGCCGGTTATTGTGGAGCCAATAATTTTTCCTGCAAGAAGTTCCCTGCTTGTAACGCTGGATAGAAGCACTTCAACTATTCTGTTTGTCTTTTCCTGAATTACTGATTGCATCATCATCGATCCCATCATAAGTAAACTTATATAAAGCAGAAAAGTAAACAAGTATGCAAGAACAAGATTGCCAAATCCTTCTTCCTTAATACCTTCTTCTTCCGAGATTTTGAATTTTGTAATATCAACATTCATTCTTGCGAATTGAAGTTCTTCAGGCGGGATATCTCTAGTAGAAAAATAGGTTTCAACTAGAACTTTGTTTATCGGTCCATTGAACCGATCAAGCATCCGTATGCTTTTTGGAGCTTTTGAATAGTAGTAAATTTTTTTGTTCACCAATGCGGAATCGGGAATAAACATAATGCCGCTCAACGATTCGGAAATTAAATCATCGTTGCGTATTTCCAAGTACGATGTTAAAGCCCCGGAGTCCATTGTTATAAACGAAGAAACTACCGAACTGTCTTTTATGAATTCATAATCCTTAAGCTCTGTTTCAAGCTTTTTGCCAAGCTCTTCGGATTCGGTTATAATTTCTATTTTTTGTCTTTCGCCGCCGTCAAAGGTCATCAAAAATGTTTGAAGCCCAATAAAACCGAACATAAGAAGAGGAAGCATAATCGTCATAATTATAAATCCTTTTGACAACAGCTTTTCTTTAAGCTCCCTTTTTATAACGGCAATGGTTCTGTAGTTTATCATAATGCCCCTCCGTTATTTTTTTCTTTTCCGACGGTATCGATAAATATTTCTTGAAGCGAAATATCGTTTGCATCGAATCGTTTTACATTAATTCCTCTTTCAACAAGAAGTTTTAAGAGATCTTGCGACTCATCGGCATTCTTAAGTTTTATGCCTGTTGTGTTTCCGTAATCGGATATTTGCTCAACCAGCGGATGCCCGCTAAGGAAGGAAATATCGCCTTCGTAATTCAGGCTTACGTTTCCCTGCGAATACTTTTTCTTTATGTCTCTCATCGATCCGTTAAGCTTAATTTTCCCCTTGTCGATTATTGCGATATGATCACACATCTTTTCTGCGAAATCCATTATGTGAGTTGAAAACAGAATTACTTTTCCCTTTTCTTTCATTTCAAGAATAATTTCCTTTAGGAGATTTGTGTTTATCGGATCAAGCCCGGAAAAGAGTTCGTCGAGTATAAGAATTTCGGGATCATGAAGAATTGTTGCAATAAACTGAACCTTTTGCTGATTCCCTTTCGACAGATCTTCAATTTTTGAATTTGCTCTATCGGCAAGTTCGAATCTTTCAAGATATTCTTTTGCCTTTTTTGCAACGGTTCTTCCCGTTTTTCCTTTTACTTCAGCAAAAAAGTTAAGAGTGTCGATAACTTTCATTTTTTTATAAAGTCCACGTTCTTCAGGAAGATAGCCGACCTTGCTGTTGAATTCGGGTCCCGATTGAATTCCCTTGTAAATAACTTCGCCGCTTTCGGGCAGGTAGATGTTCATTATCATTCTTATCGTTGTTGTTTTCCCCGCGCCGTTTCTGCCGAGCAGCCCGAAGATGGACCCCTCAGGAACCTCGAATGACGCATCGTCAACAGCAACAAGATTACCGAATGTCTTTCGTAAATTTTTAACTTCAAGTGCAATCATAAAGAATTCCTATATTTATGATTCAAAATTATTTGTTTTCTAGTTTAATTTTTTCTGCCCTCATAACTTGATTATTCTGAAACAATGTTAAACTTTCAACAACGCCTTCTTCGTTTTTATTAAATTCAATTTGAGCGTCGACAACTTTGTAGAAGAACTTTGTTTCGTTTAGCGGAAACACTTCAAACTCCGCTTGATTTGTTGCTTTAACCAATAAATGTCCGTCTTCTTCTCTTACAGTAAAAACAAATCCTTCTACTAGTTTATATTCCCCGGCGTATGATTGTAAAACAACCGGATCAACAGTCACTTCATCTTCCGTCAATTCGACACCGAGTTTTTTAAGCATTCTTTTCCCGTTTTCATTAGCGGGATTTATCTCAATAGATTTTGTATAAAATTCGATTGCCTTATCGTTTTCACCCTTCAACATATAAGCTTCGCCCAAGCTGTCGTAAACGTTTGCTGATGCAGGATATTCTTGAATGTTAAGTTTGAATATTTCAATAGCTTCGTCATACATTTTTTCGTTAAGCAAAGAATAACCAAGTGTGTTCAATTCAGGTTCGGAAAAGTCGAAAAGTTCAATCTCTTCCTTTTTTAGAAGATGATAAGTTTCAATTGCGCGCTCAATACCGTCTTCCATAATTACCGTATAAATATGATCGCCAATGGGTTTTTTGGGAAATGTATACTCTTTATCGTTCAAAATTTTGTCGATATTCAATGCTATTTCTAAAAGAGACGCTCCGGGAGTGTTTGTGAATACCGCAATAAACCTATCCTCCTCGGGAAACCTTATTTCTAATGTATTGAAACCGTTGATTCCCCCGGTGTGAGTGTGGATAATTGTTGAATCAGTAGAATCGCGCCCAGGCATATTTTGAATTAACCAGCCGTAGCCGTAATTTGAAAGTTCGGGAGTAAACATTTTTTCTTTCATTTCGGCAGAAAGAATTTTTTCCGTGTAAAGAGCTCTATCCCATTTATATAGATCTCCGACAGTCGAGTACATATGTCCCGCCCCCATCACGTTCAGCATATACATATAGGGATCTTTTTGAAATTTTGGACCTCGTTTTAAGTACCCGGAAGCAGCATTGCTAATAACAAATTCATCATCTTCGGAACCGCTGTTTGTCATACCGGCTTTATCAAGCAATCTTGTTTGCAAAAGATCACCAAAGCTTTCTCCCGTTACTTCTTCTGCAATTGCAGCAAGAAGATAGTAGCCCGTATTATTATAAACGAATTTTTCTCCCGGCTCGAATTCAAGATCACCTGAATGGAAGTGTTCTATAAAATAATCTTTTTCGTAAGGAAGTCTTAAAGAATCAGCCCAAACATTCGGAAGATTTGTGTAAGAAATAATTCCGGAAGTATGGTTTAACAGCTGATGAATTGTGATCTTTTCTCCTGTATCTTTTCTGTATTCGGGAAGGTAATCGGTAATTTTTCCTTGGAGATTAATTTTTCCTTCCTCAACAAGCTGAAGAATAATTGCAGCTGTAAATTGTTTAGATATAGAACCGATCCTAAATTTAGTATCGGCTGAATTTGGAATGTTGAATTCACGATTGGCGGTTCCGTAACCTTTTTCTAAAATTACTTCTCCTTTATCGGCAACCAGAACAGACCCGTTCAATCGATTGTACTCAAAATATTTTTGAAGCAGTTCGTCTATTTGACTTGATTTATTCTGAGCAATGATTGTACTAATTAGAATAGACAAACAAACAAAAAATAGCATCGAAAACTTTTTCACTTTCCCTCCCGAAAAATTTAACCTCACCCTAATTGATTTTGACGTTTTGAATTCGAAAATGATTCTTAACCCATAAAGAATCCTTTGCGGTGTGATACCCCGAGTATTTTTTTACAATGTTCGCAATAATAAGCATAACGTTTTCCAAATGTGCTTGAAATAGCAGTAACCAAAATATTTTGTACCTCCTTATCGCAGTGCGGGCAGACAGGAACAATCGAATCTGTTTCTTTTGCTCTAATCATATTTGACCTCATTTTTTGTTTAACATTAATACACCCGAAACCGAAAATTATTCAATATTGTAAAAACAAATAAGTTTTTTTAATAAAATTTAAATAAGACATGGATATGGCGCTAAATTTGATTAAAAAGAAATATAATATTATATTTAGTGACTGAAACTATATGATAATCGTAAAAAAAATAGGTTATTGCAAGAAACCAAAGTTTTCTGCAAAAATTGAAAAGGTTTATTAAAGTGCACTTCCAAAATTAGAAGTGCACTTTTTTTATATGTATTCGGGAGATATTATAAAATTTATTGAGGAGTGGGCGCCGCCCGGAGTTGCTTGGGACAGAGATAATGTCGGTCTCCAAGCAGGTTCCAAAAAGGAAAAGATCAAGAACATTTTTCTCTGTCTCGAACTAACTAAACCGGCGCTTAACGAAGCCGTAAAAAAAAACTGCAACTTTATTTTAACACACCACCCATTCATTTTTAACCCAATAAAAAATCTTAACACAGACAACGACACCAAAGCACAAATTATTGCCGAACTTCTAAAAAAGAAGATCACATTATTCTCAGCTCATACAAATTTAGATTTTACTAAGGACGGAGTAAGTTTTCAACTTGCGAAAAAACTTGGTCTTAAGGATATAGAGTTTCTTGTTAACCAAGAATCAAATCAATATAAAGTTGTAGTCTTTGTTCCTGAAAAAGCTACTGAACGCCTGGCAGAAAATATTTTTAAAGCCGGGGGCGGGATAATTGGTGATTACGGCAAATGCAGTTTCATGATTTCCGGAACAGGAACTTTTGAAGGATCCGAAAACACAAATCCAGCAGTTGGGAAAAAACTGAATTTTGAGAAAGCAGAAGAAATCCGCCTGGAAATTCTAACCGACAAATGGAAGCTTTCAAAAGTAATTGACGCGATAAAGAAAAATCATCCCTACGAAGAACCGGCTTTTGATGTTTATCCCCTAAAGAACAAGAACGTTAATTACGGATTTGGTACTATCGGATATCTTGCTACTCCGTTATCGGTAATTAAATTTTTAGAATTGGTTTCAAAAAAATTAAATGTCTCTTCGATTAACTACAACAGAGGAAAACACAGGACCATTACAAAAGTAGCGGTTTGTGGTGGAAGCGGATCGGACTTAATAAAAGCAGCAGAACAAAGCGGAGCCGATGCTTTCGTTACAGCAGATGTTAAATATCATTCGTTTCAAGATGCCGAAGGAAAAATTATGGTTGTCGATGCAGGACATTATGAAACAGAAATATTAGTGCTTGATGAAGTAAAAAATCGTCTTGAAAAATATTTGAAACAAAATAATTCGAAAGCAAAAGTATATAAGTTCGGTGGTTCAACAAATCCGGTAAGGAAATTTATAAATAATTAAAATAAAGGAGTAATTAAGTGGTTAACAGACTAACAACACTATACGAACTTCAACATATCGATGATCAACTCGATGAGCTTGAAGAGTTAAGGGGAGATCTTCCATTGACTGTTAATGATCTTAACAGCAGGATGTCTGAGATTCAAAACCAGATTGACAATAAGGAGACAGAAAAGAAAGAAGCTCTCGAGAAACAGAAAGAAAATGAAGAAGAAATTGAACGGCTGGAAAAAAGCTTAAAGAAATTTAAGTCCCAGCTTTATCAAGTACGGAACAATAAAGAATACGATGCTCTAACAAAAGAAATCGATCATTCTGAAGAGAAGATAGAAAAAATGCAATCCGAAAATGTTGAGTTAGAGAACATTGTCGAAAAATCAAAAATTGATATAAATGAACTGAAGCCGAAGCTCGAGGAGTTAAAGGAAGATCTTAAAAATAAAGAAGCCGAGCTGAAAAAAATTATTAAGGCGAACGAAAAAGAGGAAGAAAAACTAAAGGTTGAGCGAGAAAAAGCCGTAAAGAATGTAAAGAAGAGTGACTATAATACATACATGCGCATAAGAAAGGCAAAGAGCGGAACGGCAGTTGCAACAATAGTAAGGGGCGCTTGCAGCGGATGTCATAATGTTGTTCCTCCGCAGCGTCAGATTGAAATAAGAGCGAGTAAAAGATTGTATATTTGTGAATCATGCGGACGGCTTTTGGTTGCCGCCGATATTGCAGACCAAGTAACGTCTTAAGTTTCTAAAGAAAAATTAAACGAAACTTGAATTAGATTTTTAGAATTTTACGATTAATATTTATTGATAATTGTAAAAAGATGTTTCTGCCAATCTCGATGTAATTCCTTATTTTATTCAAATAAACACACTAGAGGTGGCAGCGATGAACAGAACAGCCAAGCGTTTCTTTGTGGTTTCGACTTTATTTCTTTTCTTGCTACCCAATAATACCACCGCACAATTCGAAGTTCAAAAACACTATGCCGGACCATCCTTGGGCTTTTATTTTCATGGAAGTACTGTAATTTTCGGTGCAAATTATGAGTACGGAATGACACTTAAAGATATAGGCAAAATAGGCGTAGGCGGTATTTTAAGATATTTTAGTTTCGATGCCGGATGGTGGGATTATACAGATATCCTTATCGGCGCGCAAGGAAATTATCATTTTGTTCTCGACAACAAAAAACTTGATCCTTTTGCCGGAATACTTTTAGCATTCGATATCGGCTCGACGGATTACAGTGGTCCAGCAAATCAATTTTATTCTGATCCGTCTTACGGAGGTTTTTGGGTGGGCATTCATGTAGGAATGCGTTATTGGATTTCGCCAACACTTGCGATTACGGGACGTTTTGGGTTTGGATCGTACAGCTACGGAGCTTTTGATTTTGGGGTGGATTTTAAATTTTAAGACGCTTGTTTTCAATAAGTCTTTTTAGAGCAAGCAGAGAAAGACCGAAATATTTAATTATTCCGAATCTTTCTCATACTCTTTCTTAGGATAAATCTAACCAATTCAATCTAATGCTGATGTTAATGGGGTGTCGAAAAGGAATATTCACGATAATAATTGGTTATAAGTAATATCTTTAATTTAACCTTTTTCGAATTGTATTTTCCCGTCCCCGGCATAAACAACTGTTATCTTATCACCTGCCGAAAAATTGTTCATTAGCAGTTCGGTTGACAAAGGATTTATCAAGAGACGCTGAATAGTTCTTTTTAATGGTCGCGCTCCGAATGTTACATCGTAGCCAACTTGAAGAATAAAATTTTTCACTTCATCATTCACATTGATGGTTAAATTCTTTTCAAGCAAAAGTTTTTGCACGCGCTCTATTTGAATATCAATTATTTTTTTCAATTCGGATTTAAGCAGTGGTTTGAATAATACAATCTCGTCAATTCTGTTAAGAAATTCCGGACGAATTGCATTTCTCAGTAGTTCGCTTAGTTTAATTCTTAATTCGCCCATGACGTCTTCAAGATTTTCTTCACTTATGTTTGTAAGTCTTTCTTGAATTAAATGCGAACCGAGATTTGAAGTCATAATAATTATAGTGTTCTTAAAATCAACAGTTTTGCCTTGATTGTCGGTAAGTCTTCCATCATCAAGAACCTGCAGAAGGATGTTATAAACTTCGGGATGTGCTTTTTCGATTTCATCGAGAAGCACTACGGAATATGGTCTTCTTCTTACCGCTTCGGTTAGTTGACCGCCTTCTTCAAATCCTACATAACCGGGAGGAGCACCTATCAATCTGGAGACTGAATGTTTTTCCATATATTCGGACATATCGATTCGCACCATTGCTTTTTCGTCATTGAAAAGAAATTCTGCAAGAGCTCTTGCAAGCTCGGTTTTGCCTACGCCGGTAGTTCCGATGAAAATAAAAGAACCGATTGGGCGGTTGCTGTCCTGAAGACCCGCTCTGCTTCGTCTAATTGAATTTGCAACTGCATAAACAGCATCATCCTGCCCGACAACACGTTTGTGTAATTCATCTTCAAGACGTATAAGTTTATGTTTCTCACTTTCCAGCATTTTACTTACGGGAATTCCCGTCCACTTTGCAACGACTTCTGCAATATCCTCTGCATCGACTTCTTCTTTGAGCATGCTATGTGTCTTCTGAAGTTTTTCAAGTTCTATTGATGCAGCTTGAAGATCCTTTTCAAGTTTTGTAATCACACCGTATCTTAGTTCGGCAACTTTTCCGAAATCACCTTCGCGTTCGAATTTTTCTGCTTCGGCTTTAGCTTGTTCTATTTCGCTTTTCATTTTACGGATATTTTGAATTCTATCCTTTTCAAGCTGCCATTGAGCTCTAAGTTTGTTTCTTTCCTCTTTTGTTTCTTTCAATTCATCTTCGATATCAGTAAGACGTTTTTCAGATTCTTCGTCTCTCTCCCGTCTTAATGCCTCGCGTTCTATTTCAAGCTGTTTTACTTTCCTTTCAACAACATCAAGCTCTTCGGGCATTGAATCTATTTCTATCCTCAGTTTTGATGCCGATTCGTCGATTAAGTCTATTGCTTTATCCGGGAGAAATCTATCGCTTATATATCTGTTCGAAAGCTGCACTGCCGCAACAATTGCTCCGTCTGTTATTCGTACCCCGTGATGAATTTCATAACGTTCTTTTAATCCGCGAAGAATAGAAATAGAATCTTCTTCATTGGGTTCTTGGATTAGAAGCGGCTGAAATCTTCTTTCCAACGCCGGATCTTTTTCGATATATTTTTTGTATTCGTTTAAAGTTGTTGCACCGATTGCGTGAAGTTCGCCGCGAGCGAGCGCAGGTTTTAGAATGTTTGCTGCATCCATTGCCCCGTCGGTTTTACCGGCTCCGACAAGAAGATGAATTTCATCGATAAATAAAATTATCTCGCCTTTCGATTCTTGAACTTCCTTTATAACTGCTTTTAATCTTTCTTCGAATTGACCGCGATACTGAGCCCCGGCGACCAAAGCCCCCATGTCCAACGATACAATTCTTTTTGTCTTTAAATTTTCGGGAACGTCACCGTCCACTATTCTATGAGCCAATCCCTCGGCGATTGCAGTTTTTCCCACTCCCGGTTCACCTATAAGAACGGGATTGTTCTTTGTTCTACGGGAAAGAACTTGAAGCACTCTTCGAATCTCCTCATCCCTTCCGATAACAGGATCAAGCTTGTTTGCTTTAGCTAGTTCGTTAAGATCGCGCCCGTATTTTTTTAGTGATTGATAAGTTTCTTCGGGATTTTGAGATGTAACTCTTTGATTTCCTCTTATATCTTTTAATGCCGCTAAGATTAATTCTCGCTTTACGCCGTTTTCAATAAGGAGTTTGCCGGCAGAATATTTATTATCGGCAAGAGCCAAAAGAATATGTTCGGTTGAAATATATTCGTCTTTCAAGTTGCCGGCTTCTTTTGCTGCATTATCAAGAACATCTCCCGATGACCGGGAAAGCTGTTGATTTCCTATTCCGCTTCCAGTTACTTTGGGTAGTTTTTCTAATAGTCCTACAACTTTTACTTTTATTTGATTCTCGTTAGCTCCGATCTTTCTTAAAATTGAAACCGCAACATTGTCCGAATCCTGAACCATTGCCGCAAGGATGTGTTCCGGTTCAACTATTTGATTATTATAACTCTGTGCTATTTCAACAGCATTCTGCAGTGTTTCTTGTGCTTTAACCGTAAGCTTGTTCAAATTAAATGACATATCAAATTATCCTCCTGGTAATCAGAAATTTTCAGCATAATAGATACATTTAAACAATTTCGGCAATTCCAAAGTTTCTGTTCGTTCGAACGAAACATTTTGATATCTTGCTCATCTATATTAACTAAACAAAACTTTGAAAGCAGATATGATGAAAAATTTCGCATTTGTATTCACAGCGCTTCTGATCTTTTCAATCCCGTTATTATCTCAAAGCGATGAGATAGATAAACTTTTTATTAAAGGCAAATATGAGATTGTAATTAAACTTTTGCAGGAAAAAAAATCTGTTTCGGATACACTTAGTGCAAAAGAGTATTATCAACTTGGGCTTGCGTATCAAAACATTTACAACACACAAAAAGCGGTTGAATATCTGCGTGAAGCCAGTCGGCTCGATTCACAAAATCCGGATTATCTTTATTTGTTTGGAATGAGTCTTTCCGCAAACGGACAGAGCAATTTTGCAATAGGAGTTTTAAGCGAATCACTCGAAAGGGATCCCGATAATATAAGTGCGAAAATAGAACTTGGGAAGTTGTGGATTGAAAATCAGAACTACGAAACGGCTAAAAACATATTTAACAATCTGTTCAAAGCCGACTCACAAAACACATATTATGCGAGACAGATTGCACTTTGCCACCTAAAGCAGAACAATATAGATTCAGCAAAACAATTCTATCAGTTTGCTTTTAACAACAATCCGAGTGATCATATTTCGGCATATCAGTTAGCGGGACTTTATTTTAACGAATCCAATTATGATGCAACTATTCAGATACTACAAGCAGCGCTCGAAAGAAACCCGACAAATCTTCCGCTTAATCGTCTGGCGGGTGAGACAGTATTCAAAATGAAGAAATATCGCGACGCGAAAATTCAATTCAAAACCTTAATTGATTTTGGAGATTCAACAGCAGCAAACTATCAAAAACTTGGATTCTCATATTACTTGACTGCGGATAAAGATTCTTTGTCTGATGATTCGCTTAAAAACAAAGAGATTAAAACAGCGTTGGAATATTTTTATAAATCTTTCTATCTAAATGATAAAGATCCGCTTACGGCATTTTATATCGGTATCTGTTATAGCGATCTTCAAAATACGGAAGCTGCAATAGAATACTTAAATAAATCGATTAATTTGATGTTCCCGGATTATATTGCCGATGTGTATTATCATCTGGCAACCAATTACGAAAAGAACGGAAATAAACCTGAAGCAATTTCGGCTTTCGGTAAAGCATATAAATACGATCCCTCCCGCGATATAATACTTTTTCAGATGGCAGGAATATTTGAAGAATACTATGAGGATAAAAGTGTCCCGCTATTATATTATGATCTTTTCCTACGGAAAACCAAGATTAATGACGAAAACATTAAAAATTACGCACGTTCTAAAGTGGAGAGCATAAAAGAAAAATTGCATTTTAGATAATTTCAATATTTAAAATTATAATTAGATTTTCGTTCTCGCTCTAACTTATTGCATTACAAGAACTTACCACCCAAAGCTTTTGTAAAAGGTTCCATTTATTCGTAAATTTGTAGTTCTGCTTTTTAAAAAAAATTATGCTACAAAACGAAGATACAATAACGGCGATCGCAACACCTCCCGGTGAAGGGGCGATTTCTATAATACGAATAAGTGGAAATGATTCTTTCGCTGTTGCGGATAAAATCTTCAGCGGCAAAGTTCGTATAATCGATGCCGCAACTCATACGATTCATTATGGTAAAATAAGGAAAGGTGAAGAGATCATAGATGATGTTCTTGTTTCAGTATTTAGAAATCCAAATTCATTTACTGGTGAAGATTCGATTGAAATAAGTACGCATGGAAATCAATTGATTTGCGGAAAAATAATTGAACTTCTTGTTGATTCGGGTGTTCGTCTTGCCGAACCGGGTGAGTTTACAAAGCGGGCATTTTTGAACGGAAAACTGGATCTAGCTCAAGCTGAAGCGGTTGCTGATATTATTTCAGCGCGCGGCGAAGCATCCTTAAGAGGAGCAAGAAACCAGTTGGATGGAATTCTTTCAAGCAAAGTAAATTTTTTGCGAGAAATGCTAATAAATACGTCATCCTTGGTCGAGCTTGAATTGGACTTCGCTGAAGAAGACTTAGAGTTTATGAGTCTCGAGCAAATTGATACAAACATTGTGAAAGTTCTTGATGAAATCGAAAAACTACTTTCCACTTACAGTTTCGGCAGAGTACTAAAGGATGGAATTAATGTTGCACTTGTTGGAAAACCGAATGTGGGTAAATCATCGTTGCTAAACTATATGCTGAAAGAAGCAAGAGCAATTGTAAGTGAAATTCCCGGAACAACTCGCGATACCATCCGTGAGGATTTTACTTTTGACGGCATTTATTTTAAAATATACGATACGGCGGGAATTAGATTAACAGAAGATTCTATCGAAAAAGAAGGCGTTGAACGCAGTAGAAATGTGATTAAGAATGCTGATGTAGTTGTCTTTCTTAATGATATAAACGAAGGACTTGACGAGGAACTGCACTCCACACTTTTGAATCTGACGGACGATCACAGAATAATAACCGTATTGAATAAAATTGATATTTTTAGCGGCGAGCATTTGAAAAAACCGGTAAAATATATTTCTGCCCTGACAGGGGAGGGTATAGAAGAATTGCTGATTTCCATCAAAGAGAAAGCAATAAGTTCACAGTCATATAGTGAAAAGACAGCAATTGTTTCAAATATTCGTCATTATCAATCACTTAAGAGAGCAAAAGAAAGCCTGCTCAATGCAAGGGAAACAGTTAAGACTAGATTATCGGGAGAGTTTCTTTCTGTTGACTTGAGGGACGCTGAAAGCGCTTTGGGAGAAATTATCGGAATAGTAACGACTGATGACATTCTAAACAATATTTTTTCAAAATTTTGTATTGGAAAATAGAAGTTCCACGTGGAACAGAAACTTTTTCGAGCAATTTTTTCGATTCAAACATAAAGTTTCACGTGAAACGGAAAGGTATAAATGAAAAGTTATGATATAGTAGTTGTCGGCGGTGGACATGCCGGAATTGAGGCGGCGATTGCTGGGGCAAAGATGGGCTGTTCGGTTGCAATGGTAACTATGGAGAAGGAAGGGATTGGCAGAATGTCCTGCAATCCTGCAATAGGAGGTAGCGCTAAAGGTCACTTGGTTCACGAAATCGATGCACTCGGCGGAGTTATGGGGCAGATTGCAGACAATGCAGGTATTCAGTTCCGGATGCTCAATAAATCAAAAGGGCCTGCTGTCTGGGCTGGAAGATCCCAGTCTGATAGAAAATTATACTCAAAAGAAGCTGTTAAATTTGTTGAAGGAACTAAAAATCTAGAGATTATAGAAGATTCCATAACCGACGCCGTTGAGGAAAACAAAAAAATTGTTGGTGTAAAAACTCTTAAAGGAGTTAACTACGGCTGCAAAGCTTTAATTGTTTGCTCTGGCACTTTTATGAACGGGTTGATGCACACAGGTTTAACTTCAATCGAAGGAGGAAGGTTTGGAGAAAAACCCTCAACCGGATTGACAAATTCTTTTATTAGGATGGGGTTTACTGCAGGCAGATTAAAAACAGGAACACCGCCCAGAATTGAAGGGAATTCGATCGATTTTTCAAAGCTTGAAGAGCAGCCCGGGGACGAAAATCCACAGCCGTTTTCGAGATTTACCGATAGAAGCACTTTTCCGAAACTGCCCCAAGTTAGTTGTTACTTGACTTACACAAACGAGAAAGTTCATAAAATATTAGAGAAAGGATTCGATCGATCTCCGCTGTTTATGGGTTTAATAAACGGAGTTGGACCACGCTATTGTCCATCAATCGAGGATAAAATAGTTAGATTTTCTGATAAACCACAGCATCAGTTATTTCTCGAACCTGAAGGGCTGGATACTTCTCTCATCTATCTAAATGGTTTTTCTACATCACTGCCGGAAGATATTCAGCTAGAAGCAGTTCACGCAACTCCGGGCTTGGAAGATGCAGTAATGGTTCGCCCGGGTTATGCAGTTGAATATGATTTCTTTCCTCCGTATCAAATTGATCTGACCTTGGAAACAAAACTGGTTGAAGGTCTTTATTTTGCCGGTCAAATTAATGGTACTTCAGGGTATGAAGAAGCTGCCGGACAAGGGCTTATTGCCGGGATAAATGCAGCACTTAAAATTCAAGGGAGAAAACAGTTTGTGCTGAAAAGAAGCGAATCGTATATCGGTGTTTTGATTGACGATCTTGTCGGAAAATCGACTGAAGAACCGTATAGAATGTTTACATCTAGAGCGGAACACAGACTTCTATTGCGCCAGGATAATGCCGATAGAAGACTGATGAGATACGGTTTTGAAGCCGGTTTGATAGAAAAAGGGGATTATGAAAAGCTTCTTGAAAAGGAAAAAATTATTCAAAATAGCATCAGCAGAATGAAAAATTTAAGAGTGAAACCCAACTTTGTAAATCCAATATTGAAAAAATACAATATGTCTGAAATTGAACATCCTGAGCTTATTTCGAAGCTTTGTAAGCGTCCGAACGTTAAACTTGGAGATCTTATCGAAGCCGTTCCTGTTGAAGATAATGGATTTATTCACGAACTCAAGGATAATCCCGAAGCTCTAGAGCAAGTGGAAATCGAAACAAAGTATGAGGGATATATTCAAAAACAGCAGGATTTGATAAAAAAATTACAAAGGCTTGAAGAAATAGAAATACCATTAAGTTTTAACTATAATAATTTTAACACCATTTCCCGCGAAGCGAGAGAAAAACTAACAAAAGTTAAACCTCGATCGCTGGGTCAGGCTTCAAGAATCTCGGGGGTTACTCCTTCAGATATTTCGATATTATTAGTATATTTAAAAAACTAATTTCTGAGGACTTTCATTGGATCCACAAGAACAATATTTGCGAGAACTAAAGCAATTTTTCTGGGAAAACAGTCTAAACCCGGATATTTACCAACTCGAAAGACTTGCTCACTTTGCTTCGCTGGTTGTTGAGAAGAATAAGGATGTTAATTTAATATCCCGACGAGATGTGGAGAAAATAATTGAAAACCACGTTTTTATTTCATCACTAATTACTGAATATCTCCCCGATAAAGTGAACAAATTTCTTGATATAGGCACCGGCGGCGGTTTTCCGGGTATTCCCCTGGCAATTATGAAACCGTTAATGAGGGGTGTGCTTGTTGATTCAACCACAAAAAAGATTAATGCTGTTCAAGAGTTTATAGTTAATCTGAAACTCAGCAATGTGATCGCTGAAAACGACAGAGTTGAAAGCGAAGAATTTATTAAAAAACACGAAAATTCTTTCGATTTAGTCGTAAGTCGAGCAACCGTTCCGGTAATAATTTTGTTTAGATATGCTCTTCCATTAATCAAGGAAAAAGCATATATCATTGCGATTAAAGGCGGTGATCTTTCAGAAGAGATGAAAAAAGCCGAAATGAAGTATAAAGCCTACATCAAAAAATCAACAGTTTTTGAATTAGCTTACAAACCAACGAACATCAGAAACAAGAAAAAGAAAAAACTAGTTCTTCTCGAACTTACCAAATAAAATTTAAGGCAGTTAATTTGAATTAACTGCCTTTTTAGTTTTCAGTATTTATTAACGGATCAATGATTTCGCAAAACGAAATATTCTTGAAGTATCTTCCGCAAAGGGATGTTGTCTTTGTTCTTGGCGCAGGCGCTTCGCATCCGGATGGTGTTCCTCTTCAACGGCACCTGCTTCCGATGATTCTTTCTGGCGATTATCCTGAAATAATAAATTCTGAAATCGGCAATAAAGTTATTGAGTTCATAAATGATAATTTTACTTACGATCCGAAAAATCATTTCTTTCCGCAGTTCGAAGCGGTTTTCGGGTTCCTGGATTATTTCATTTTAGAAAATGAAAGCCTCAGTGCAAAGTACACACATTCCGAAATGGTAACCATTAAAGAATATCTTATAAAGCTGATTCATTACGTGGTTGATTTAAGTACTAACAAAAAGAGTGTTGCATACGGAAAGTTTTGGGATGTTGTAACAAAGTACAACAAAAACATTTCAATAATAACTCTTAATTACGACACCCTTTTGGAACAAGCTTTCGATCCTTTGTTTAAAAAGGTTGGCTATATCGATTACTGCACTCATCTGATGAATTATGTCCATCGCCCGGAATTAGAAAACTACAACTTTTGGATTAACCCGAGAGAACCCGTTGTAGTGAATCCTAAGGATAATCCAGCAGCATTCAAAATTATAAAAGTGCATGGCAGCCTTAACTGGAAATACTGCAACTGCTGCAATCAGCTGCTGCTTACTCCATGGGATAGGAAAATCGATTTAAACAAAGGAAAACTTCTCGGCTACACTTATCCCGATCTTAAAGAATATGAATATACTTGTCCGCTCGACGGTACAGATTTTGAAACACTTATAATGCCGCCTTCCTTCGTTAAGTCATTAAGGGTTCCCGTTATCTCACAACTCTTCAGCGAAGCATCAAGAGAAATCCGTTCAACACGAAAGGTTATTTTTGTGGGCTACTCTCTTTCGAACGCTGATGTTCACATTAAAGCATTGTTTAAAAAACATCTTGATGATAACGTTGAAGTAATAGTTATTAACACAAGACGCGAAGAAAGCTTAAAAGCAAGATATAAACCTTTGAGCAGCAACATTAAATTTTTGCGCCGTTCTTTCCAAGAATTAGTTGAAGACGAAAAACTTATGAAAGAACTATTATCAACTTAAAAGCTATAAATTATTATATGCTAAATTTTCCGCAAATAGAAGAATATCCGGATTATTACCAACCGTATATTGAAAAAACAAGAAACAAAGATATAATTAAAATGCTCTCCGAGAATATGAACGAGCTTTCAGATGCATTGAAAAACTTCTCCGATAAAGATGCTTTATTTGCGTATGACGAAGGGAAATGGACAATCAAGCAACTCTTAGGACATTTAATTGATGCGGAATTAATTTTAAGCAACCGGGCACTGCGTTTTGCGAGGCTTGATAAAACCGATATTCCGCAATATGATCACGATGATTATGTGAAAACCGGCGAATTCAACGAAATTCCGCTTGCCGATCTCATAGACCAGCTATTTTACATTAGAAAGGCAAATATTCTTCTATTCAAAAATTTGAGCAATAATGCTCTTCTTTATGAAGGAACATCAGGCGGAAAAACTTTTACTGCAAGAAGTTTGATTTACATTATTGCCGGACATCATCAACACCATCTTGAAGTGCTCAAAGAAAAATATCTGCCTCGTATAAAAAAGATCTAAGAATATTCAAGCATACGAAAATCTTCGTTATCTAGCGAGATTTTATAAGCTTTAAAAACTTCCGCTACCTGTTTTGCATTTCTGGCACCGACAATTGCAGCGGTAACATTGGGGTTGCTCAAAGTCCAGGCTATCGCTATTTCGCCGGGATGTGCTTTGTATTTTTCCGCAACCGCTTTCATCTTAGCGACAATTGCAAAATTTTCAGAAAGCATCGGTTCATTGAACATTTTAGATTTTTTTCTCCAATCATCATCGGGAAGATTAGAAATTCTTTCCCGCGTCATTTTTCCCGTTAGCAAACCCGAACCCATCGGGGAATATATTATTGTTCCTATGTTTCTTTCTTTGCAGTAAGGTAGGACTTCATGTTCATATTTTCTGTTTATCAAACTGTAAGGCGGTTGAAGAGAGGTTACGGGGGCAATTTCCTCGCATATTTTAATCTGTTCCACATCAAAATTTGAAACCCCGGCATAACGAATTTTTCCTTCTTCTTTCAATTTCTGCATCATTTCCCAAGCGCCTTTAATTTCATCGTTGCCGTCAAAAGGTGGCCAATGTATTTGATAAAGATCGATTACATCTGTCTTCAATCTTCTTAAACTATTTTCGCATTCTTTCCTTATTGATTCGGGGTTATGATTTCTTTTTACGTTTCCCTCACTGTCCCAAACCAACGAACATTTCGTGAACACATAAGGCTTTTCGCCGGAATATTCTTCTAGGGTTTCTGCAACAATTTCCTCGGAATGCCCAAGACCGTAAACAGCAGCTGTGTCAATCCAGTTTACACCCATATCCAACGCTTTAATAATTGCTTCTTTTGAATATTTGTCGTTTTGAACTCCCCATCCAAATTCCCAACCCGAACCGCCGATAGCCCAAGCTCCATAACCTATTTCCGTTATTTCGATATCGGAATTTCCAAGTAATTTCTTTTTCATTTTCTCTCCGGTAAATTGAACATGTTGTGGTATAATGATAAATAGTATGCTTAAAATCAAATCAAAAGATATATTTAACTTATATTTGTGGTTAATTATGAATTATTTTGATAACCGAATGATTCAAATTGCAGGCGTTATTGATCAAGCAGAAGCCGATCTTATGATCGATTGCGGGGTAAAATTCATCGGGTTTCCGCTTCGTCTTCCAATAAACAAAGAGGATCTTTCCGAGGATGATGCGAGGAAAATTATTTTGACATTTCCCCCTGATGTAAACGCCATGCTTATAACTTATCTTGACAAAGCAAAAGACGTTCTTGAATTGTCGGAATTTTTAGGAACATTCTATATCCAGCTTCACGGGGATCTAAGCGCGGAAGAATTATTGATCTTGAAAAGAAAAAATAAACAACTAAAGATTATTAAAAGCATAGTTATCGGCAAAGATGATATTGAGTATAGTCTAAAAACATTTTCGAACATTGCAGATTTTTTTATTACCGATACATTTGATCCAAAATCCGGGGCAAGCGGTGCGACGGGAAAAACACACGATTGGGATGTAAGTAAGAGTATTGTAGAAAAATCGCCTCTACCGGTTATACTTGCCGGAGGTTTGAATCACAAAAATGTTGCTGAAGCTATTAAACTTGTAAAGCCGTTCGGCGTTGATGTACACACAGGAGTAGAGAACGATTCCGGAAGAAAATCACGTGAGCTGCTGATAAAGTTTGTTTCCGAAGCACAAAAAGCCTTTGATGAAATAGGAGAATAAATGAAATATGAGTTAAGAAAAGATCAATATTTGATAAGCACAGATAAAACTCTGCTAAAAAAAGCATTGATCCATGAATTTCTCTCAGACAGTTATTGGGCAAAGGGAGTTTCGCAGAACGTTGTTGAAAAAACAATTGAAAACTCTCTCTGCTTCGGTGTTTATAAAAACATTGAACAAGTGGGTTACGCAAGAGTAATAACAGATTATACTACATTCGGTTACATTGCGGATGTTTTTATTGTTGAGGAGCACCGGAAAAGAGGATTGTCCGAATGGCTTATGCGCGCAATACTTGATCATCCTGAACTTCAAGGATTCAGAAGATGGATGCTCGCGACAAAAGATGCTCATTCGTTATATGAAAAATTCGGGTTTACTACTTTAAAGAATCCCGGTCAGTTTATGGAGCTTCACAACAAAGATGTAAGTTTATATTAATTCTTAAAAAAGTTGAGATGTTTTTTATAATTTAATGGTTAATAATAATTTATACGGAAGGAAAGATGAAACATAAGTTTATCATCGCGTTTGTTTTTCTCAACATTTTGATGATTACAACCTGTGCACAAAGTAATATTAAAGAAGTAAAAATAGTAGTTGAAGCAGAAGGTGTCGAAAATGGAGAAGCGGTGTTTATTGCTGGAAACAATGAAAAGTTAGGCAATTGGGCTCCGGACGCAGTACAACTCGAAAACAACGGGAATGTTTGGGAAAAAACTTTCGAGTTCTACAAAGAAGCTATCTTAGAATTTAAGATAACAAAAGGAAGCTGGGATAAAGAAGCATTAACTGATGACAACAAAGTTCCGGACAATTACATATTTAAAGTAAATGCGGATACCACAGTTTATTTAAAGATAACTAAATGGAAAGGTCGGGATCCTATATCCGGCGGTTTCAAAGGACAGATAACCGGAACCGTTGAATATCATAAAGACTTCACAATGGAGGGTTTGCGTCCGCGAGATATAATTGTTTGGCTGCCCCCGGGATATTTTGATAAATCCGCAAGAAGATATCCCGTTCTTTATATGCATGACGGACAAAATATTGTTGATCCAAATACAAGTTCCTTTGGAATTGATTGGCAGATAGACGAAACTGCGGACAGCCTCATCCGTTCACAGGAAATTGAACCGTTCATTCTTATTGGAATCAACAATACAGCAGATAGATTTTTTGATTACTCCCCGGGCGAAAAAGGAAAAGCTTATATGAAACTGATAATTGAAAAAATTAAACCGTTCATCGACAGTAATTATAAAACTCTTCACTGTCGTGAAAATACAGCTGTGGGCGGTTCATCTATGGGCGGATTAATCTCGTTTATGATTGCATGGGAACATCCGGAAGTTTTTTCAAAAGCAATTTGCATGTCGCCCGCATTTAAGTTCAACCAAGTAGATTATGTGAAAGAAGTGAAAAGCTACAACGGTGAAAAGAAAGATATTGTTTTATACATTGATAACGGCGGAGTTGGTTTGGAAGAAACTCTTCAGCCGGGAATTGATGAGATGCTTGAAGCTCTTCAAGGAAAAGGTTATGAGGAAGGAAAGGATTATATCTGGATAAAAGATAATGAAGCCGAACACAACGAACCTGCTTGGGCGAAAAGAATGAGTTATCCATTAAAGATTTTTTATGGAAAATGATGAAGCTTATTTCAAACAATATCGAACTTGAACTTCTCAGCGGAGAAGATTCTATTATTAGTCAAATAGTCGAGGATTCGGACGATCTTTTCAATATGAGTGAAGTGTGGCTTTATCCAAAAGGAACGCCCACACAAATGATCTTCGCAATTAAGAAGGATGGAAAATTGATCGGCGAATTAAAACTTAGAAACATAAGATGGTTTAATAGGAAAGCCGAACTAAGCATCATTCTCAAAAAAGAAGAACAGAGTAGAGGCACAGGCACCGAAATTGTAAAAAAAATAATTGAATATGCTTTCGGTAAAATGAACCTTCATCGGCTCGAAGCAGAAGTTATCGAAACTAATTCTGCCTCAATAAAGCTTATAGAAAAATTCGGATTCAAAAAGGAAGGTGTTCTTCGTGAAGCAAAATTTCAAAATGGTAAATTTATAGATATTTATAGATACGGGCTTTTAAGATCTGAGTACAA
>JAGFIY010000109.1 GCA_024103215.1 Melioribacteraceae bacterium
GAATATTTGCACTTATGGGACAAGTTGCCGAATTAGCCGGCAGTCTTTTCCCTGTAGCGTTTTTAGCCGGAGGTATTATAACCGGTCTTAGCGCTTATTCTTATGTAAAATTCTCCAATGCATATCCGTCGTCTGGGGGAGTTGCTAAATTTTTGAGAAAAGCTTACGGTCCGGGTACAGCTACCGGTTCTTTTTCTCTTTTAATGTATGTCTCGATGGTCATCGCAGAAAGCCTTGTAGCCAGAACTTTTGGTTCCTACACACTTAGGTTATTCGATGTTGATGATGGTGGTGCTTTTGTCCCTGTCCTGGGTGTGGTTTTGATTGCTGCAGCCTTTATCATAAATGTATCCGGCAATAAAATAATTGGAGCGACTGCAACTATTACAGCGATTGCAAAAATACTGGGTATTGCCTTATTAGCAATTGCACTACTTGCTGCATCGGGTTTTCCCTCCTTCGAAACTTTGGGTTCGTCAGAGACCAGCGATTGGTCAATGACCGGAGGTTTTGTTGCAGCTTTGGCATTGTCGATACTTGCCTATAAGGGGTTTACGACAATCACTAACCAAGGCGGTGATATTGTAAATCCAAATAAAAACGTAGGGCGTTCCATCATTATTTCAGTTTTAATTTGTATGGTCATTTATGTTGCATTAGCTCTGTCTGTTTCAGCAAACCTAAGCATACCGGAAATCATTAAAGCAAAAAATTACGCTCTTGCAGAAGCATCCCAACCGGTGTTCGGTAATTTGGGTTTATGGTTTACAGTAATTTTGGCAATCATAGCCACTGTATCGGGATTGATTGCCAGTGTTTTTTCTGCATCCCGGCTGCTTGCAATGTTGAGCAATATGAAACAAATACCTTATCTGCAATTTAAATTCAGTAACCCGGCGCTTCTGTTTACTGTTTCACTAGCTACAATACTGACTATTCTATTTGATCTGACGAGGATTGCAGCCATAGGCGCCATATTTTATATTGTTATGGATATAGCTGTTCATTGGGGGCTCTTTAAATTTCTGAGAAAGGAAGTTAGTTATAAGCCTATTTTTCCATTGCTTGCATTACTTTTTGATGCCGTTATTCTTAGTGCCTTTATATTACTAAAATTTAAAAGCGATCCTCTTATACTTATCGTTTCCTTCGGGGGCATTCTTATAGTCGTAATTGCTGAGAGGCTTTTTATGAAAACTCATACTGATAAGGATGGTAAAATGCATATGGAAATGGATATGAAGGATAGTTAGAAAAAGATTTTTTATTCTTTGTATTACACACTCTGATTTGATTGTTTACAGATCATATCAACCATACAGTTGTAAAAGGCTGTAAACATAATAACTAACTCTAATAAATTTTTAACAACATTAGGTATTTTTACATGGAAAATAATTTTGTTCAACCTGGATTTTTTCATAAAGACAGGAAACTTTCGCCCTATACAGTCTTCGGGCTGATGCTTATTTATACATTTGTTGCGGCAATATGTTATACCGCTATTAAATTAGGTTTGGAGTACTCATCTCCCCTTCGATTTGCCGGGTTGAGAACATTAATTGGAGGTGTTTCGCTAATTGCATTACTTATTATATTAAAAAAACCAATTCTTATTCGCCGTGATTTGATAAAGTGGGTCTTACCGGTTGGTTTTGTATCGACAACTATTACATTCGGATTTATGTTTTCAAGTCCTGAATTTACCGGGGCGGGTATTGCTTCAGTTTTAGGTAACTCTCAACCCCTCACAATCATAGTGTTAGCAGCGTTATTTCTTAATGAAAAAATCACATTAGTAAAAATTACAGCTCTCATTTTGGGAATGGCAGGAATTATACTTATCTCGGCACAGGCATTTATGAATGAAAATCCGTATGCATTCATCGGCGCGATGCTAGCCACAGGAACATCACTTGGCGCTGCTATTACTGCCATTTTATTAAAAAAAATAAAACCAGGTACGGATCTTATTTCGTTCACCGGTTGGCAGCTTATTGCCGGAGGTCTTCCGCTATTTGCCTCTTCATTTCTTTTCGAGTCTGAAAGCAGTATTAATTGGTCCGGTACATTTTTAGGCTTAGTTATATTTTTAGGTATAATTGGAACAGCCCTTACAGAAATAATCTGGTTTTGGCTCCTCCAGAAATATGACGCAAGTAAACTATCACTATACCTGTTTTTGATACCGGTGTTCGGACTAATTTTTGCTTTCATAGCGTTTGGAGAAACACTTCAGGTTTTCGAAATTTCAGGAATTATCGTTGTATTATCGGCAATTGGATTATCTGTTATAAATGAGTTTAAGAACAAGCTATCAAAATAATAGCTGATTATTTAACTATCAGCAGGGAGCAACAAACAAAATATTGATCTGATCTAAATGTGAAAGGAAATATTTTTGAGCAAAGAAAAATATATTACTATTGTTGGCGCCGGACCGGCAGGATTAACCGCAGCTATAAACTTAGCTAATGCCGGATTTGAGACCACTGTTTATGAGCAAAACGAAAATGCCGGACTTCGTTTTAATGGTGATTTTCAAGGGCTGGAAAATTGGTCGGATGAAGAAGATACGCTGCAAATATTAAACCGGATCGGAATTAAAATTAATTTTTTATGTCATCCATATTCAGGAAATGATGGTCTGTTTTACGGACCAAAACTTGAAAAAGTTAAAGTAAAAACTTCACGACCTCTTTTCTATCTAATTGAAAGAGGTTCTGATCCGAATTCGTTAGATCAGGGATTACGAAAACAAGCCGAAGAACTAGGCGTAAATATTTTGTGGGGCAAAAATCTTGAATCGGTTGACGACTCAAAAGCTATAGTAGGAACAGGCCCAAAAGCAGCAGATGCTATAGCTAAAGGAATGGTCTTCAGAACATCTCTCGACGATATCTTTATAGGTTTTATAGATGATAAGATTGCACCTAAAGCTTATGCTTACCTTTTAGTCAATGATGGGAAAGCTACGTTCGCAACATGTATGTTCGAAGATTTTCAAAATGAAAAGATATACTACGAAAGAGCATTAAGAGCCGTTAATACCGTGATTGATATCGATATAAATGAACCGGAAGAATTCGGGGGGTTTGTTAACTTCTTCAACGAACCTAAGATTTCCAAAGATAACAGAATATTATATGTAGGTGAAAACGCCGGCTTCCAAGATGCTCTGTGGGGTTTTGGAATTAAGTATGCCATGCTTTCGGGTTATTATGCTGCAGAAAGTATAATTCACAATCAGAATTATAAAAAGTTATGCGAAATAAATCTACTGCCTAAACTTAAAACTTCGCTTGCAAACCGGTGGTTGTTTGCACATCTATATAACCCGGGTTATACTTTTATTCTTAACAAACTGAAAACAATGGACGATGTTATCCCGGCTTTAAAAAAGCATTATAATACTTCCATGAGCAAAAAATTAGTCTATCAAATTGCAAAACACTGGTACAAAACAAGATTAATTGATAAACAATGTATGCACGAAAATTGTGATTGCGTTTGGTGCAGGCACGGCAAACATGCGCATTGAACGAAGTAAAATGCAGCCTTACAAAGATGGGCTGCATTAATCTCATAAATCAAACCGCACAACAACTAAGTTTCTTAACATCTTTATCAAAACTTATAGCTGCTATTTTAATTCCCTCTGATAATGTTAGATATGGATGGAACATTTGTTTTAATTCTTTTACTGTAATTCCGTATTTGATGGCAAGAGAAATTTCCATCAATAGTTCTGAACCTTCAGAAGCTAATATTCTTGCACCGATAAGTTTATCGTTTTCTTTGTTGCGAAAAAGTTTGATAAACCCTTTTTTATTTCGTGCAGCGAGCGAACGGGGAACATCTTTTAGTTGAATTTTAGAGACTTCGTATTCAATTTTGTTTTCGTATGCTTGATTTTCATCCATTCCGACACCAGCTACTTGCGGGTCTGTGAATATTACCCAAGGAAAAACTGAATAATCTTTTTTGATTGGACTTTCAGCAAACATATTTGCAACTGCCAAAGAACCCTCATAAGCAGCGGAATAAACAAACAAATATTCACCGGTCACATCCCCGGCTGAATAAATATTGGGAATTGATGTTTGCATATACTCATTTGTCTTAATGAAATCTTGCTTATGAAATTCTACCCCTACCTCTTCTAATCCAAAACCTTTTGCATTACCTTTTCTGCCGGTTGCAACAAAGATATGTGTTCCTTGAATGGTTTCTTTTTCATCTTTAACCAAGGCATTAACTAAAACTTTACCTTCTTTCATATTGATAGATTTTATTTTCACACCGGTTTTTATTTCTATTCCTTCTTCTGCGAGATAGTCTTTCAATGTTTCGGTTACATCCGGCATTTCGTCTGGAAGAATTCTGAATGACCGTTGAAGAATTGTAACTTTTGAACCGAGACGTGCAAACATCTGAGCATTTTCCAAAGCGATATATCTTCCACCGATTATAATCAGATGTTCGGGAAGTTCTTCTAAATCATACAATGTTTCGTTTGTTAAATAGTTAATCTCGTTTAAACCGGGAATATCCGGAACAAATGTGGTTGAGCCGGTTGCAATCAAAATATTTTCTGCTGAATATTTTTTACCATCTGCCTCAATTGTGTTTTTGTCTATAAGCTTTCCGTACGCCTTAAGAATTGTTACATTGGAATCATCTTTTAAGACATTTACATATTTGTGTTCTCTTAACTCATCCACTAATTCGGTTTTTTGACGGATAACTTCCTTAAAATTAATTTTATTATCGCCGGATTTTATTGAAGAAAAGTTTGGATGGTTGGCAATGTGAAATTGTTCTGCGGTTCTTATTAAAGTTTTGGATGGAACGCAACCTACATTTACGCAAGTACCGCCAATAAGCAAACCATCATTTATCATCAAAACTTTTTTCTCAAGTTCACTTGCTTTTATTGCAGCGGCAAAAGCAGCTGAACCTCCGCCAATGATAATCAAATCATAATGATTAGCTTTATTTTTATTCGATTCTATTTCACCCACAACTTTATACTGTCCAGTGGAATCAATTGCATCTATAATTTCAGATTTTGATACTTTGGCTGAATCGAATTCAAATTGACCTTTCTTTTCTGGATAACTAACTTTTTTAGAAATGATGCCTTCTAATTGAGAAACCTTTTTACTAATTGTTTGCGCACAATGTTCACAAGTCATTCCGTTAATATTTAATTTTATTGTTTGAACTGACATTATCACTCCGTCTTAATTTTCTTTTTCGTTACTTGTCCCTTCTGGAATTGTTTGAATATTTTTCACTTTATATCCAACTTTATTTTCAACTGCTTTCTTCAATTGTTCAGGCTGAACTTTTGTATCATCAAATTGGACAATAGCAATTCCGGTCTTATAGGAGGATTCAGCACTCAAAACACCTTTTTCTGATTTAAGAGCATAATCAACAGATTGTTCGCAACTTGTGCAAGTCATTCCTTCAATTTCCAGTTTCGCTTTTATTATGTGATTTGTCCGAAGGACTCCACTCGGAGAATTTGTTGAAAATACGCTTTGAGATTCCGGCTTATCCCTTTGGGGGAAGAATGCTTGAGAGTAATAAGGAAATGTAATTAAAACAACTGCAATCACTGCTACTATCCATAAAAATGATTTAGAATTAATAAAGCTTTTCTTTGTATCAACTTCATCATCATCGCCTTCCTTCGCAGAAGCTTCGGCAGGTAAACAAGCACATTCTATCTCATCTTTTTTCTTAGGTTTGTATGCATTATAAAAAGCATAGCCGAGAATAATTATTGTAAATGCTATAAAGTAAGGACGGAGTGGCTCAAGAAAAGAAAATGTAGATGCAATACCACTCAATCCGCCTAATACCGCTAATACTGGCGTAATACAACACAATGAGGCAAGCACTGCAGTTACGATTGCGCTGTTTCTGAATAATTTATTTGTCTTCATAATAATTTAACTCCGTAAAATCATAATATTCTTCTTTAACAAAATTCTAAAAGGGATTCGGTATTTAATCCGAATCCCTTTAAGTTTATCAACTATTTGCAGCAAGAAGGATATTCCGGGCATTCGGGTGTTCCTCTAAGGGGACAAACCGAATTATCTGTGTTGGTACTTGCTCCAGTGAAGGCGAGTGCACTCACTGTTATTCCCAATATTCCAAAAATTAATGCAAGCTTGCGTTTCATATCGTATCACCTCCTTTCAATGATATCGTTTTAGGGTCAATTACTTCAAGAATGGGACACTCATCAGTAGAAAGTTCTTCACATACACATTGATTAACCAATTTTACTAAAACATTTTTAATACTCTTCAAGTCTTTTATTCTTTCTTCGATGTCTGTTAATTTATGTTCGGCTAAATGTTTTACATCTCCGCAAGTTGCAGTCGATTCTATTTTTAGATTCAATAATTCTTTTATTTCTTTTAATGTAAAACCAAGTTCTTTTGCTCTTTTTATAAATAATAACCTTTTTAAATCCAACTCATCATAAATACGATAGCGTGATTCCATACGCTTTGGTTTAGGCATAATTTTTATTTTTTCATAATAGCGTAAAGTCTCTACATTCACACCGACTTTTTCGGCAATGTCACCTACTTTGTAATGTTCCATTTCCCAACCTTTTTTTTCACTTCATGCAAGTATAATATCAGTAGTATAGTACGGAGTCAAGTGAAATTTCAATATTTTCTTTTTATTTGTCATACGAGGTATGAATGGAATTTTCAATTTACAAGAAAGTAAAATCAGTTCCCTACCCGCTCCAAACAACTCCTATGCAATAGCTCAAAAAAAAGACCTATCATGTAGCTTATCAGTATCTTCTTCATAGATTTTTCATTTAATTTTACTCCCCTCACCTTCGCACCGCTCAGAAATTTCGGTTTTAATATGCCAAACACTTGCACATTTGTTCAAATGTATGTAGCTTAGCGCCGTGAAAAAAGAAAAAAAAGCACCGGTATGCGAAGTTGAAATTGTTGATGAAAAGAAAGTCGCGCAAGCCCAAAAGAAAATTGCCGATACTGAACAAGTTCTCGAGATGGCGGAAATTTTCAAATTACTTGGGGAACCAACTCGTTTGAAAATTGTTCTATCACTTATTAACAGCGAACTTTGTGTTTGCGATCTTGCAGCGGCGGTGGACTCAAATGTTTCAACTGTTTCGCATCAATTAAGATTATTAAGAAATGCGAGATTAGTTAAATATAGAAAAGATGGTAAAATGGTTTTTTATTCCATTGACGATAAACATATCAATGATGCGATTGAAAAAATTAAAGAACATACTGAAGAGTAATGAATTACAATTTTATAAATAAATCAACCCACATACTTTTACTACTGATATTCATCAGTCATCTGACATTCGCTCACGACTTGATGTCCGAGTATGTTTTATGCACAGGCAGTGATGGTCATATAGCAATAGAAAAAGTAGATGACTGTACCGAATGTAATAACGTAAATTATTTTGATCAGACCGATGGTGTAGAAATAAAACAACAAT
>JAGFIY010000116.1 GCA_024103215.1 Melioribacteraceae bacterium
GGTTAGTTGCTCAAGTTATGGTTATGCCTATGATGACCATTATGAACGGCGGCAATTACTTTGACGGATTTTTCTCAGGTTCAATTGTTATTGCATTTGCCAGTTTGATGGGGCATTTAATATACGGGGCTATTCTCGGGGCAATTTATGAACAAGCGCCAAGCCCGGTTACAGCATAGTTATAAGAGGATAAAATGAAACTTAATAAAAAGCAAAAAAGAACTATTATCATTAGCTCAATATTAATTCTTATTTCTCTAATTGTTTGGCAAAGTTTTGGCGGTGAAATATTTACCAAGACTGAAATATTAATCGAGAAAAATGATGAAATGCTGGGCACAAGTTATAAAGAGTGGAAAGATCAGTTTGTATTAGGGTTGGATTACACTCTTGCATTTATTGGTTTAGTGGTTTCAGTTACCGTACTGTTTTTGTGGAGATTGAAAACAAGTACAAAATAATTTGTAAATCTATTTCGTGTGCCGGAAGTTAATTGTTTTACGGATTGCACATTAAAAGAAATTGAATATCAATTCTAGATAAGAAAGGAATTATTATGGCAACCAAAATAAAAATAAAAAACATACCCGAAGGTTATCAAAGTATTATTTCGAATGGTAAGCATACTATTATCGGCGATGAACCAGTTACATCGAAAGGAACAGATTTGGGATTGAGTCCGACCGAGTTAGTTTTAGCAGGTTTAGCAATGTGTAAAGTCGGTACTGTTAGATATATCGCTCGAAAAAATAACTGGGAAATTGGAAATATAAACGCTGAATTAATACAAAATGTTCAGCGAGACAACAGCGGGCTAAAAGCTGCAATAGATGTTAAAATAAATATTGAAGGTAATATAACAGGAGAACAACGTGAAGAGTTGTTTAGGCAGGCAGATAATTGTTATGTACATCGTCTTTTAAACGGGGAATTAAAAATTAATGAAGCTGAAGAATTATTAAATAACAGCGAGCCTATATTGAAGAGCGCATAAAAATATTTGCAAATTTTAAAACGAGTCTTGCCGGTGGATTCCTAAATAGTAAAAATGGGGGAGGTATCTACTGGGCAAGACTTTTTTATTTGTATAACTCAGTAAAGTTACAACAAAATATATTTAAGAATAAATTCACACATACTTTCGCATTTGTCAAAATATTGACAGAGCAACAGCCTTTCGACAATTATCTTAGCAACAGAAATTAGAAATAAATTCACACACAGTTTTTAACAAACAAAATATAAAGGAGTAACAATGAACGGATTAAAAGCACTAACAAAACAAGAAGCACCCGAACAAAGCAGAACCATTTTTGAGGGTATTGAAAAAGCAGTTGGAATGCTTCCAAATATTTATGCTGTAATTGGTAATTCTGCTAATGCATTAAGCTCGTATCTGGAATTTTCCGAAAAACAGAAAAACGGTTCATTCAACGAAAAGGAAAGGGAAGCAATATTTCTGGCAGTATCGGAAGAAAACGGATGTAAATATTGCTTAGCCGCTCACACGGCAATTGCTAAAATGAACGGATTTACCGAGGAAGAAACTATTTCATTAAGAGCTGGAACTTACAACGATAAAAAACTCAGCGTACTAATCAATTTGGCTAAGTCAATAATATCAAATAGAGGTAAAGCTGACGAAAGCCTGGTAAACGCTTTTTATGAAGCCGGTTTTGATCAGCAAGCTTTAGTAGATCTTGTAGCATTAGTAATTGATAAAACATTTTCAAATTACATCGGACGTTTAGCTCAACCTGAAATTGATTTCCCAAAAGTTGAATCATTACAAAAAGAAGTTGCAGCATAAAACTAACAATTAAACAAGGAGAAAAAAATGAAATCAAAACTTGGCTTTATAATACTTGCTTTTTTTATAATCGGAATAAATTTATCGGCACAAACATTCAGCGTTGATTCCAAAGATGCACGGAATCAAGCCCAGTTTGTTTCCGATGCACCGTTCGAAAAGATTGTTGGTGTTTCAAGCGGTTTAGATGCAACGGTTATGATTAACAAGAATAATGTTGCCGATAAACCAATGGGTAAAGTAAAAGTGGATATCGCAAAAATTAAAACCGGAATTGACCTCAGAGATGAACATTTAAGAAGTGAAAACTGGTTGAATGCCGAAAAATTTCCTTATGCTGAGTTCAAATTGAAAAGTATTCAAAATGCTTCATCAAATAAATTATCGAACGGGCAAAAAGTAAAAGTAACTTTAGTGGGCGACTTTACTGTTCACGGAGTTACAAAAGAAATTAAAGTTCCGGCTGTGTTAACTTACTTCGAAGAAAATGAACAAACTAAAGCGAAGATGCCGGGTAATCTTTTGGTTGCTAATGCAGAATTCAGCATCAACCTTTCTGATTATGGGGTAGAAATTCCTTCGATGGTTGTAGGAAAAGTAAACGACAAAGTTGAAATTGATGTAAACTTTGTAGCAAGCGATGTAAATGCCGGGGGGATGAATCCTTGTGCATCGTGTAACCCTTGCGGAACGAAACAAATGGAAGGGAAATGTAATCCTTGTTCGATGAAAAAAGCAAACCCGTGTAATCCGTGCGCAATGAAAAAGGGTTGATCAAAGGTTTTAAATGAGAAAGTCAGGCGGGAGATAATTTCTTTCGCCTATTTCATTAACGGGAAATGAATTATGAAAAGAAGAGAATTCTTTAAAAACGGTTTCATAGTAATAAGTATTTTGGCGGTTAGTTCAAAAATGAAAATTTTGGACGCAGCCGAATACGCTTCTAATCTTGCAAAAGATTATAAAACAAAAATTGTGGGGATTATTAAATCCTTAAAAGAGAAGGCTCAAATCTCGTTTCAAAAATAATGAACGGGAAAAAGTATGAGTTTGATCCTTCCGTTCATTATCCTTTTGATGGCGGTATAAAAGACGAGCAAACAGGTTATCAATTGTTCTTTCACGCTCATCGTGAAAACGAATACGGACACTTCCACACATTTGCAAAAGATGAAGACGGAGAACTTGTTCACTTAGTTTTAATCTCTATGAATGAGAGCGGAGAACTTACCGGAATTTCCACGGTTAATAGATGGGTAACCGAAGATAAATATGTTAAAGCAGATAAGTTGAAAGAACTTTCTTCCGGTTTTTTTATGAATCCCTCTTTATATAAAGACGGCAGAGTTATAGAGTTTATTAATAACGTCTTTAAAGCATATCAAAACGAGATAAATGAAATATTCGACAAGCGAGATGAGTGGGTAAAAAATTATGCGGCAAAATATTATCGTGAACCATTTGAAGACAGAAATTATGAAATCCTTTCGGGAAAAAAGATAAATTTATTTAATCATTAGAAATAAAGAGGCAAGATACTATGAAATTCATAAGCACATATATAATCGTATTTACTTTACTAAGCATAACAATATTTTCAATGCATCAATCGAAAGATATAGTTGCTTCCAGCGCAGAAGAGGTTTGTCCGATTAATATTGGTGATAAAGTTCCGTCGGTCAATTTAAGAGATATTGACGGCGAAGAAATTAATTTACGGGACATAACAAGAGATAAAAAATCAATATTAATTTTTTATCGCGGTGGATGGTGCCCGTATTGCAATCTTCACTTGAGTGAATTACAAAACATAGAAAACGAAATAGTTGAGTTGGGTTATAAACTTATTGCCGTTAGTATTGATAAACCCGGAAAATTAAAAGAGTCGTTGCAAGAACATAAATTAAACTATGAATTATATTCCGACAGCAAAGCCGAAGCATCAAGAGCATTTGGAATAGCTTTTAAAGTTGGAGATTCACAAGTGGAAATGCTTAAAAGTCATAATATGGATTTAGAAAAAAGTTCTGGGGAACAACATCATATTTTACCAGTACCGAGTGTGTTTATTGTTGATGAAGAAGGGAAAATAAAATTTGAATATGTGAATCCAAATTACAAAGAAAGAATTAGCGGAAGACTATTACTGTCGGCGGCTAAAGAAATCAAGTAAAATCAATTAAAGAAATTTTGAAATGAATTTTTCTTTATCAATTTCGCCGTAAGAGTAGAGTTCATTATTAATAATCCAAGCAGGTGTAATTACAATTCTTTTATCTCCGAATAACTTAACATCGAGAGTCTTAGTAGTTATTTGTGGATACTCACTTTTTAAGTTGTGAAGTTGCTCGATTGCCTTTTT
>JAGFIY010000117.1 GCA_024103215.1 Melioribacteraceae bacterium
CTCCCCCTTCTCCCATCCCAATGGACTATTTTGCCGCCTTGGTTGCCGAAGTACAAGTTCTCACTCGATGTGCCCCAAAGACAAGTGTAAGTTATATATTCATTAAGTATCGGGTCTTGATCACTTACTCTTATCCAATTACTACCGTTATAATGATAAATTGATGTTCCGGTAATCCAAATATCGTCTCTATCAAAGCCATAAATTGCATATTTCCCTCCGACCTTCAACTCGGGCTTCCACTGTGTTCCATCCCAATGAATAACTCCGTAGGTAGTGTCATTTATTCTTACTCCTCCAACAGCATAAACATTATTCTCGTCTGTGCCCCATACGTCGTATAATGCACCGCTTTCTCCAATTGTGTATTCTTCCCATACATAATTATGGCTCGTTGCCCCCAAGGTTCTACCTATTACTTTTTCGCTCGTATCTTTTACTTCTCCGGCTTCGGTACTTAGTATTGTGTAATAACCGTACTCCGTTTCCAACTCTAAGCCTTTTCCTCCGTTATCGTCTATTATTGTTGTATCTTCGGTCTCTACACTAAAATCAGTAAGCAAAGTATCTTCTTCTGCTTGCTTTTCTCTAAACAGTTCTATTTTCCAGTTTTTGTTGTTTAGGGTTGTTTTTACGTTTACGGTTATACTTCTGTGTGTTTTGTCGGTTATGCTTACGGTTACTGTATCTGTTGGTTCTATTACCGGTGGAGGTTTTGGCGGTTCGGTGGAATTGCAAGAGTTAAGAATTAAGAAGTAAGAGGTAAGAAATATGATTGTGATCAGTGATCTGGAATTGTTTTTAGAATGAAAGTTTTTGTTCATTTTTGTGATTTATCGGTTTAGCTTAAACTTAAGGAATAATGATTAAAGTTTCGAGGGAAAATTTAAGTATATAAAAGATTCCATCAATTTTTCAAATCTTAACCAAAGGTCTGGTTGCGGAATCTATGACTCAATAAATCTACTTGTTCAAAAAAATAACTGGCAACATTCAATCAGTAGAGATTTTATAGATTTTGATAATAAATATTATTTCTATCAATAATCTTAATAACACTTAATTTTGTAAATCAAAAAGCAACATCCATTTATCTTTTTCTTTTTTCCAAACATGTACATAAAAAAATACTTCTTCCTTTATACTTTCCGAATGAACTCCTTTTCCATAAGTATAAGCAATATCGTCAGCTATTGAGGACTTACCTCCTAGAGTCTCCCATTTTTCAGTTCCGGTCAACTGTGTTAAAAACTCATCCTTCATTTCATTTATTATCGGCAATCGTTCATTTCTCAGAAAAGTGGTTTCATCATTTACAATGGACTTATAATTTTCATTTGCAGAAGTTGAGTGAAAATTGTTTTCTATTTCAAGAATATCGTCAAAATCATCAAAGCTTTCAGATTTATCGATTACAACAGAGTTTTCTATTCCTTTTATTACTATCTTCGGTTTTGAGTGACCGATCCCCGCATCAATCAAAAATTTCCATGTACCATCTGATTGCTTTTCCCACACGGTCAAAAATTGCCCGAATGCAGAAGCCTCTTCATCCGCAGTTCTTTTAAATTCCCACGGACCTGTATTAACTCCCAAATCACATGAGGAAGAAATAAACGATTCGGCAGGATACCACAACAGCAATCCAGGCTGTACTTTGGAATTTTCTAAAAATACTTTCCCGTTTACTGGTCCTGGGCGAAACAGAATTCCATCGTCTGCAATGAATTTGAGAAAACCGTCGCGCACTGATGAGTTTCTTACTTCTTCGGCAAATTTGTATTCGGTTTGTATCATTTCTTTTCGACCGTTGTGTATTTTCAAATCTGTTTCCTGAGAAAATAAATTAGAAAATGCCGCAAAAATTATAATAATTATTCTCATCATTAAATTCCTTAACTGATTGCCGGGAACTGATCTAAACGCTTAAGAAAATTTAACACTTCCATTATTTATAGAAAATATGTTTCTTAAGTTATTGCAAAATTGCTAACTATATCAAAATCAGTTAACTTAACAATTGATTACAATAATCCGGAAATAATTGAGGAGAAAAACTTGATTCATCTAAAATCATACGTTACAGGAAAATGGATAGAGGGAAACGGTAAACCTCTATTCTTATTTAATCCTGTTAACGGAGAAAAAATTGCGGAATACTTTGACGGGGGATTAAACATAAAAGAAATTTTCGATTACGGTAGGGAAGTCGGCGGAGTAAACCTCAGGAAGATGACTTTCCACGAAAGAGGTAGAATGCTCAAAGCATTGGCGCAGTATTTAATGTCGTGCAAAGATGAGCTATATCCACTTTCGTTTCAAACCGGCGCGACAAAAATTGATTCATGGGTTGATATCGAAGGCGGAATCTCAACACTATTCACTTACGCAAGCAAGGGTAGAAGAGAAATACCCGACGGTAAAGTTTGGGTTGAAGGAAATATGGAAATGCTTTCGAAGGAAGGAACATTTATCGGACAGCATGTATGCGTTCCGATGATGGGGGCAGCGCTTCACATAAACGCATTTAATTTCCCGGTTTGGGGGATGCTTGAAAAACTATCTCCTACACTTTTAGCCGGTATGCCTGCAATAGTTAAACCAGCACCGGTTTCCTCTCACCTTGCCGTGAGGATTGTCGAATTGATAAATGAATCCGGAATTCTTCCCGAAGGATCGGTTCAGTTAATTTTGGGAGAACCGAAGGACTTGTTAGATTATTTAACAAATCAAGATGTAGTAACATTTACAGGCTCTGCTGCGACAGGACAAAAATTAAAATCGCATCCAAACATCATTAAAAATTCCGTTCGTTTCAATCTTGAAGCAGACTCGCTCAATGCTGCGGTTTTGGGTCCCGACATCACGAACGAAATGGAAGAGTTCAATCTTTTCGTAAAAGAAGTTGTAAACGAAATGACATCAAAGGCAGGACAGAAATGTACAGCAATTCGTCGTACAATCGTTCCGAAAAATTTGTTGAACGATGTAACAGATGCAATAAAAGAACGATTGGTAAAAATAAAAATTGGTGATCCTAACAACAATGAAACACGGATGGGATCACTCGGCGGAAAACGTTACGTTGACATGCTGAATGAAAAGATCAAACAATTAAAAGAATCGATGGAAGTTGCGTACGAAGGAAACTCCAACTTTGAAGAAAACGAAAATGCCTTTGTGAACCCGGTACTTTTGAAATGCGATGATCCATTGAACACTTCGGCTCCGCATAAGATTGAGGCATTTGGTCCCGTAAGTACAATTATGCCGTATGATACAATTGAGGATGCGATTAAGACCGTAAATCTTGGTGAAGGAAGTTTGGTTGCTTCACTATACACCACAGACAGCCAGATTGCCGAACAGTTTCTTCTCGGTTCGGGTGCTTATCACGGAAGAATAAACATAATCAACAAAGAATGTGCAAAAGAATCGACAGGGCACGGTTCCCCGCTTCCGCATATGACCCACGGCGGACCCGGACGTGCGGGAGGCGGTGAGGAGCTCGGGGGAATCCGGAGTGTGCTAAAATATATGCAGCGAGTTGCTCTCCAAGGTCACCCGACCATGTTAACAAAAGTGAGCGGACAGTATTTAAAAGGAGCAGATTATAAAATAGATAAAGTTCATCCGTTCCAAAAATATTTTGAAGAACTCGAAATCGGCGAAACATTGATCTCTCCCCGGCGCACAGTAACTGAAGCGGATATTGTAAACTTTGCAGGAATAAGCGGGGACTTCTTTTATGCACACATGGATGATATTGCAGCGAAAGAGTCGATGTTCGAAAAAAGAGTTGCACACGGTTATTTTGTTTTATCCGCTGCTGCAGGATTGTTTGTTCATCCGGCGAAAGGACCGGTGCTCGCAAATTACGGATTGGAAAATCTCCGTTTTATAAAACCTGTCTATATCGGCGATTCAATTCAAGCTTATCTGACATGTAAAAGAAAAACATACAAAGAAAAACGACAGCACGAGGATACTCCAAACGGTGTTGTCGAATGGTATGTTGAAGTAAAAAATCAAGAAAGTGAAATAGTGGCGGTTTATACGATTCTTACTTTAGTTGAAAGAAAAAACGATTAAATTAATCTTCAAAAAATATTGGAGATAATATGAAAAAGTTATTAACCATTTCAACATTGTTTTTGTTGATGCTTACTTCCTGCATCGACGTTACAACACGCGTTAAGCTTAACCCGGACGGAACAGGCACAATTGAGGAAACCGTTTTTATAAGCAAGGAGGTACTTTCCATGTTGGAAGGATTTATGGCGTTCGACAGCTCTTATAACGAAGGCGAACCGGTTGATATGTTCAGTGAAGACGAACTGAAGAAAGAAGCTTCTTCATTCGGGGAGGGCGTTACCTTTGTTTCAAGCGAGAAACAAGAAAAACAGAACATGAAAGGATATACTGCCGTATATTCATTTTCCGATATCAACAAAATTAAAGTTGAAAATGATCCGGGAGAAAAAGTGCCCGATGATTTCGATAACCAGGATGAAATTAACGAAAAGGATGTAATTACATTCAATTATACTAAGGGAAATCCTTCATCACTGAAGATACTTCTGCCTAAACCAGAAGAAAAATCGGAAGGCGAAAAATCTTTGGAAACTGAAGAAATTGAAATGGAAGCGGATACATCCGGCATGGGTTCTCAGATGCAGATGATGTTTAAAAACATGAAAATTTCCGTTTCATTGGAAGTGAACGGTAATATAATCGAGACCGATGCAGAGTATGTTGAAGGAAATAAGATTACTCTCTTCGAAATGGATTTCGAAAAGCTGCTTTCAGATCCTGAAAAACTTGAAAAATTAGAAAAAACAAAACCGGATAATTTTGAACAAGCGTTGGAACTTATGAAGGATATTCCCGGTTTTAAGATCGAATTTAAAGAGATTGTTAACGTCATACTTAACTAAAAAAAATAAATGAAAAAATTCGACATTCCTGACAAATATAAAAGTTCTTTAATAGCAGAGATAAAAAAAATGCGGCAGGAGAATGATCCTAGAAAGAAGGATTATTCTCCAACCTATCTGGACTTCGGCTCGGTAGGATTTTATATCACTCGCCACTTCGGGTTTTGTTATGGAGTTGAAAACGCAATTGAAATTGCCTACAAAACAGTTGATGCAAATCCCGATAAAAGAATTTTTCTCCTAAGCGAGATGATTCATAATCCTGGTGTTAATTCCGACCTTCAATCAAATGGAATCAATTTCATAATGGATACCGAAGGAAATCATTATTTAGATTGGGACGAACTTACCGCTGACGATATTGTGATCATACCTGCTTTCGGAACTACGCTTGAGATCGAAAAGAAACTTAGAAAAATCGGACTTCAGACAGAAAACTACAACACAACATGCCCGTTTGTTGAAAAAGTCTGGAACCGTGCTTATTCATTGGGTGAAAAGGATTACACTGTTGTAATTCACGGAAAACACAATCACGAGGAAACCCGTGCGACATTTTCGCATTCTATCAGAAATGCAAAATCAGTAATAGTAAGAGACATTGAAGAGACAAAGCTTTTAGCCCAAATAATTTTGAATGAAATTCCGGAAGAAAATTTTTATAAAATTTTCAAGGGCAAATATTCAGAAGGTTTTGATCCACAAAAAGATTTACAGAGAGTCGGGGTGGTTAATCAAACGACAATGCTTGCTTCCGAAACACAGGCAATTGCAGATTACTTAAAAGAAACTATGATCAATAAATTCGGGGAAGAAAATTATAAGGATCATTTTGCCGATACACGGGACACTCTTTGTTACGCAACAAATGATAATCAGCAGGCTACTTATGGTTTGCTTGAAACAAAATCGGACTTTGCGATTGTTGTCGGAGGTTATAACAGTTCGAACACTTCCCACATTGTTGAACTTCTCGATGAAAAATTTCCCACCTATTTTATAAACAACGCCGATAAAATTTTATCGGAAAAAATGATACGGCATTTTGATATTAAACAAAAATCCGAACTGACAAAAGAAAACTTTATACCGATAAAAGACAAAGTTAACATTGTGCTTACAAGCGGCGCATCATGTCCTGATGCTTATGTGGATGACGTGCTGGACAAACTGCTCTCTTATTTTGATAAACGAAAAACAAAAGAAGAGGTGATTAATACAATCAAATAAACAGTTGTTAATTATTTTGTCGCTTATTTTTTAATCATCTAAATACTAATTAATCAAACAGCAATTTACTTTCCCGGTATTTTGCTTCCTTCCACCAATCTTCAGGAACAATCTTCCAGTTGTTCAAAGACTTCGGAGATACTATTTTCATTTTTTCTATCCATTTCATTATAAAAAATCTGAAATCCTTTTCTGTGGAGTTTATTATTCTTTCCGAAAGTTCGTCTTTATCGATTTTTGAGCCTACGGTCAGATGTCCGCCGCCGCCGTTGCCCCTGTAACTGTTTAGTGCAACTTTATAAATTTTATCTTCATCAAATACTTTTGATGTATCACTCATACCAAAAATAGTAACGCGGTTTCCTTTCGGTTTTGAAACATCTATTACATAATCAATTCCTGCTGCTGCGTCAAAATTGTAATATTGTCCCTCAAGCATCGGCTTATTGTTGTTGTGTAAAGTTTTACCTTCATTATCTGTTCTATAATTTAGAAGATAATCATCCTCATTCTTCATAACGTTAAACCATTTCTCCGCTGTATATTCAAGATAGTCCTTAATTTCCCCTCCCGTTAGTTCCATCGTGTATAATAAATTTTCGTAGCGGTAAAGTTCGAACATGTCATTCACATAAATTTTTCCGCTGTCGATTGTTGCATTGAATGAAAGAGGGGCAGCAAAAGAAATATCCGCTCCGGTAATTTCGAGTTGTATGCTGTTCAAGAAATCAGTGAAAAGCGCCGGTCCGAAGATAGCATTTTGACTGCTGATCGTTTCGGTAAATTCACCAATCTCTTTGGAGACATATTCTTTAGTTATCTCAAATTGATTTCCAAACATTTCCATAAAAGAAGAATCAGGCTGATAATATTTTAACTCAACAATGTTGCCTATAATATTTTTATCCCACTTTTTTTTCGTTTCATTATAAATGAATTCTATCTCGGCAGAAGCAATATCTCTAGCGGAACTTGTGGCTCCCAGGATCAACACGGAATCTCCATCAATGTTTGTAACCCATTTATTCCATCCGGTATGATCGTGTCCTACAAAAATTAAATCAAATCCCGGAACGTCTTCAGCCACAATCAACGAAGCATTTTCATTCTTGGGTGTGTTTCTGTCCGCAGCACCGTATTCATAATCAACTCCGGAGTGAAAAAGACCGACCATTAAATCAGGATCTTCTTTTTCTTTAATAATCTTTGTCCACTTTTCGGCAGTTTCGACCATATCTTCAAAGATAATTCCATCCCAAAGTTTTTTGGGCAGCCAGTGAGGAATCCATGGTGTTATCAAACCTAATACTGCTATTTTAATGTTCTTTTTTTCTATAATCGTATATGGTTTGAAATATGGGTCCCAGGTTTCTTCCGATACTGCATTAGCTGCTAGCCAGGGAAAGTCAAGAGATTTACAAAATCTGTCATAAACAATATGTCCCGTTTCAATATCGTGATTTCCAACTGTTCCGGCATCATAGTCCAAGTAATTCATTACTTGAGCAAGAAGGTGGGTATGACTTGTATCCTCAAAATTGTAATAGTAAACTGCAGGGGTTCCCTGCAGAATATCTCCACCGCTCAACAATATTACTTCGTGGTCTAATCTGCTTCTCTCTTCCTTCAGTAAGGTTGCAAGCTGCGCTAATGACCCGTTACGTTCTGTTGCTTTACCGTAATCATAAGGGAAAATTGCTCCATGTACGTCTGTGGTTTCAATAATTTTCAGTTTAACAGTTTGAGAATATATGTTGATAGAAAAAAGAAAAAACAGTGCAATAATTATGCGGAAATTTTTCATAGAAATTCCAATTTGATTTAATCTAACGGTTAATTTAGTCCGAATTAATATGTAAGTAAACAAAGCATTCTTAAAAAATCTCTTTACACTTTCGTTTTAAAACTATTATGAAGCTTAGGGAATTTTTAGCTTTATTAAGTGCTCGTTTATATCAGATAGTAAATTTGTGTCTAAACAATCATGGAACAAAATTAATAACTTACGAGTAAGAAGCGAAAATTTGTAATTAAAGGAGAAAATTTTGTTGAAAAATTTCAGAAACATCCGGAGATTTTCATATTCTTCATCAATATATTATCTGGAAAATACTGATGAAATTACCTACTAAAATAATTGCTGCCATCCCAGGCTTTACGATTTTATTGCTGCTTCTTATGTCGTGCTCTTCTGTTGATTACTTAACTACCGAAAACATATACTTCAGAGAAAATAACCATGATAAAAGTAATCTCAAAATTGTTACTTACAACATAAAAGCCATTTATGATAAGGAAGAAACTCAGGTAGATAGTCTGATTGAATTTATAAATAAGGGCAAATTTAATTTTGTTGTGTTTCAAGAACTTTTTGACGAAAGCACAAGATATGAAATAGTTGAAAAAACCGACACAAATTATTACGGAACGATTATTTCAAGAGTAGATTATGTTTCATTTCCTGAATTAATATTTCAGGATTCCGGTCTTTTTATGATGAGCACATATCCACGAGTAGATCTGTCAGAGGTTGATTTTGGTGATGATATTAAAAACTCGAATGGGATTGCACACATGATTTTGGATAAAGAATATTCAAGATCGCATGATTACCTTGCAAACAAATCCGTAGTAGGAACTCTTTTTGAAATTGACGATTCTACATTTCTTTTCCTTTTTGCAACTCATGTACAAGCTCTTGGAACAACAGAACATAAAGAATTCCAGCTTAAACAGATAAAAGAATTTATTGAAAAATCCGTAAAAAAAGTGATCGATACCCAACTTGTAAAGCCGGACAATCTTGCCGTATTGCTGGCAGGTGATTTTAACTCAAATGCATACAGCGTAGAAAGGTTCAACACAATGCGTCAAATATTGGGAAATCCGCGGGATTTACACAAGGAATATCACGGGACAAAAGAGGAATATACATTTGTTTTCCGACAGGGAAGACCATCAAGAAGATTCGATTATATTTTTGCTTACGATGAAGTAGATAAAATTAAGCTTAATAAAATAACTTTAATAAGCAGCGGTGTGGAAAATGTTAAAGATATTAAAGGAAACAGTATTTCCGATCATCTCTCGTTGAAGGCTTTGTTCAGATTGAAATAAATCCGAACATTATTCACTCAAACCAATTTATACGTAATTAAGTTTTAGTTACAAAGCCGCACTTTCCGTATATTTGCCCTTCGTCATTTTTTGTAATTGAGGAAAAAAGTGAAACAACTAAGAAATATAGCTATTATAGCACACGTTGATCATGGAAAGACAACACTTGTAGATCAGCTTTTGAAACAATGTAACGTGTTCAGAAAAAACCAGGTAGTGCGCGATCAGTTTTTGGATTCGAACGATCTTGAGCGCGAGCGGGGAATAACAATTCTTGCAAAAAACATTAGCATTCCTTATAAAGATTTTAAAATTAATCTTATCGATACACCCGGTCACGCAGACTTCGGCGGCGAGGTTGAGCGCGTACTCAAAATGGCAGACGGGGTTTTGCTTTTGGTTGATTCGTTCGAAGGACCAATGCCGCAGACAAGATTTGTTTTAGAAAAAGCTCTGCATCTTCACCTAAAGCCAATTGTAGTTATCAACAAAATCGACAGACCGGATAACCGTCCCGAAGAGGTTCTTGATGAAGTATATGATTTGTTCATTGATCTTGGAGCCAATGAAGATCAACTGGACTTTCCTTATGTTTTTGCCAGCGGGCGTGACGGATGGGCATTGAAAAAATTAAATGACGAGAGGAAAGACCTTACTCCGTTAATTGAAACGATCATAGAAAAAATCCCTTCGCCGCCTATTCAACAAGGTTCTCTGCAAATTCAAATAACAACATTGGATTATAATTCTTACGTTGGAAGAATCGGAATCGGGCGCGTTTTCAGAGGAACTCTAAGAAAGAACGACAGTCTTTCTTTGATTAAAAGAGACGGGCTTATTCATCCTGCACAGATAAAGCAGTTGTTCGTGTTTGAGGGATTAACGAGAAACGAAGTGGAGGAAGTTTACTGCGGCGATATTTGTGCAGTGGTAGGAATCGAGGATATTAACATCGGAGACACTATTGCCGATTCAGAAAACCCAGAACCACTTCCTATTATATCTATCGACGAACCGACAATAAGCATGACCTTTACCGTAAACAACTCCCCTTTTTATGGTAAGGAAGGGAAATATGTTACATCACGTCATCTGCGCGAAAGACTTTATAAAGAACTTGAAAGCAACGTTGCGCTTAGAGTTCAGGAAACCAATTCGCCCGATGCTTATAAAGTCTCGGGAAGAGGAATTCTTCATCTTTCAATATTAATTGAGAATATGCGACGCGAAGGATACGAACTTCAAATCCGCGAACCAAAAGTTATCTATAAAGAGATAGATGGAAAGAAAGCCGAGCCGATTGAAGTTTTGGTTGTTGACGTACCCGCCGAGTCCGCAGGAAAAGTAATCGAAATTGTAGGTCAGCGAAAGGGCGAAATGGTAAAACTGGAAAATAAAGGTTCGATGCAAAAACTCGAGTTTCATATCCCCTCACGTGGAATAATGGGATTACGAACAAAACTTTTAACCGCAACCGCCGGCGAAGCCGTGATTAACCATAATTTTTATCAATATGAATATTTTAAAGGATCAATCGGCGGTAAAACCAACGGGGTTTTAATTTCGATGGAAGAAGGTCCTGCAACAGCATATGCAATTGATTCGCTTCAGGACAGAGGAAAATTCTTTGTCGATCCCGGCGAGGTTGTTTATAAAGGACAGATTATCGGCGAGAACAATAAAGACAACGATTTGGAAGTAAATGTACAGCGCGGAAAGAAACTTACAAACATGCGCGCTTCGGGAGCAGATAAAGCAGCTAAAATTACCCCGGCCATAAAATTCTCCCTCGAGGAAGCTCTTGAATACATTCAAGACGACGAGATGGTTGAAGTAACGCCTAAATCCATAAGATTAAGAAAATTGTATCTCGATCCGAACGAACGAAAAAGATATAACTTGGGTAAGCTTTAGTATTTAATCATTTCTTAAACGGTAATTTTTCCTTTTAATTAAATTATTATTTGACTCGTGTTACATTAGAGGCTAAATTAGGACACGACATCCGCATAAGTGTTTTCCGAAGCTCATCCTAAGTTTCATTTCAACTGATCCGGTTGTTAATAAAAAACTGACAATATGAATAACTGAGAGACTATAAATGGAAATAATAGATAAATCAAGCAGCAACGAAATGTACGAAGGAGAATCGAAGTCCGAGGTTTTAGCGCTTCTGGAAAATAAAGTTAAAGAATGGATGGAACAGCATCTAGATAAAAGAAAACTTTGGTTCTCAAGTGATTTTCTTCCTGCAGATGAAAAAAGCGATGAAAACAAAGAGTCGGTTATTTCTAAACTCCGTGAACGTGTTAGAGGAATTAAGGACAGCGCAAGAGTAGCTATCGGACTCAACCTTATTACAGAAGAAGGACTTCCTCATTTTCACAAATTAATCGCCAAATATCTTGGTGACGACAGCTTTTGGGCAAAATGGAATAATATGTGGACAGCCGAAGAAGACAGGCACGGAAACATACTTAGAGATTATGCGAGGGACAGCAGGCTGTTTAATTTTTCCCACCTTGAGCAAATGCAGTATGCTTATGTAGAAAAAGGATTTTCCCCGGATTGGGATAAGGATCCATACCGAGTTTTTGTTTATACAACTTTGCAGGAACGTGCAACTCAGTATTCTCATAAAAACAGCGGAGCTTATATCGGTGAAGAGGAGCCTTTAATTAATGGAATACTCGGAAAAATCGCCGCCGATGAAGCGAAGCATTTTATCTTTTACAGAAATGTTTTCAAAGAAATATTAAACATTGACCCAAACCGTGCACTGCAGTCAGCCCTTGCAATTATGCCGGCAATCGATATGCCGGGAATATCCATGCCAAATTTTAGAGAGATGGCAGATATTGTTAGACGAGCAGGAATTTATGGTCCGCGCGAATACAAAAAAATTGTAGAGGAAGCAATAAGCGCATGGAAAATAGAAATTCTGACAGGGTTAAACGAGGCAGGAAGAAAAGCACAGGAAAAAATTATGGCTATTCCTAAACGACTTGAAAGAGCAGCCGAATATATTGAACATCGTACGGTCAAAAAATCGTTTTCGTTAGAATTGATTTATAATAGAATTTTGGTAATGGATTGAAA
>JAGFIY010000141.1 GCA_024103215.1 Melioribacteraceae bacterium
GTTATTTTACCGTCGTTGTTAATATCCTCGTAACCGTCCTCATCATACACGCCGTCACGGTCTTGATCGTCCTTAGTTAAATTTCCGTGATAGTACATTTTAGGAGATGCGAAGTAACCCTCTGTCGGATCGGGAGAAAGTTTTGGGATAACATAAACTGTGAACGTTTCCAATTTATCTACGAGAGAATCATCACTCAAAAATTTTTCGATGAAATAATTTGCAGAACTCGTACCGGTTAAATCGTCGGCTTCTATTCCCGCAACAATCAATAATGCAGGCTTGTTTCCGCTGTCTCCTTTACCGATTGTCAAAACATGAATATCCTTGCCCCCGGCGGATTTGCCGATTACTTCAAGATTTGTGTTTTCGGCGTAACTGCTTGAAATATTTTCAAGAAATTCAGCTTCTTGTTGATGAGAATAAAACTGCTGCGCAGTTGTGAAACAAGCGGTTGCGGCTACTAACAAGACGGTTAAAAGAAATCTCTTCATAAGATACTCCGACCTATATTTTTTCAATTATTTTAATAACAAACGATGTGATTAAATTTGTGTCAGAAAAATTTTTGTTCTCTTTGTTCATAATGACTGGATTCTATTTAGGTATTATCGGTTGTCTGATTATTGTCTTCCATTTTTCCGGGGCTGCTCTTCTTATATCGCTGAGATAAATTTCATGATGTTTATCAACCGGTTTGTATCCTCCATCCTCAATATATTTATGAAGTTCTACAATTACCGGACCTTCTTTTTCGAAAGGGCCGACGTGAAGTGTCTGTGCCGATAGTCCTTCCCGGAATGATTCAAACTTTATTCTGTCATAATTTGAAAAAGTTTTTTTAAGCTTCACTTGATCGAGGGCTCTGTCAAAATATTCTTTAGTTACAATTTCCGGTTGCATTATCATAATCTTCCACTGCCATTCGCTTTTTCTCTTAACGCTGAAGGTTGACATATCGTCCGTCCACCACAAACCTTCAAGCGGCATAACTCCGTAATCAATCTGCTCAGGGCCTCTCTTAAACATAAATTTAATCGAATAAGCAAAAGCATAAAGCAGTTCGACTGCTTCCTTAAAACTTTTTGATGTGTTGGGATCGCCTTCGCCGGCAACGGAGAGAAAATTCATCTCGGGAATATTTACAATCATAAATTTATCTTTCGAGGCGGAATAATATTCTTTCAGCTTTTTCTTAAAGTCTAGTTTTTCCAATACATTTTTCCGATGCTATTGTTTGCTTAGGTTAAGATTTAACATAAAGTTTGTATCTGCAACAGCATAATGAACGCGCGCATTCCCAATAATTCTTGTTGAATCATTTTTTGCGAGTTGACCGTTATAAAGAAATGTGTTTCCTGTGTTTGCATCTTCAGCACCGAAACTCATCTGTGAGTTTACCAGTGTTCCGCTTACAGTGCCGTTGATGTCTATATTTATAATTCCCAAAGTTTCAATCGACGCCGAAAAATCAACGGTTATCGTTCCTCCTATAATATCGTGAGGAGCATTAAGCTGTGCTGTGATGCTTATTGATTTATCTTCATCGGCTCCGTTTCCGCTCCATTGCCCGTCAAGAAAACTTTCCGTGTTCGGATTAAAATCTACAGGTTCAACTCCATCATCTTCCGAGCATGATAAAAAACTAAACGTAATGATGAAAAGAAGCAAAATTTTTGCTTTCATCTTTTCCCCTTTTAAATAATCAATCAAATAATATAATTTTTTGAATATATATGCTAAATTGTAATTTAATAATTATCGCAAGATGAAAAAGTGAATTATTTAGTGCTGATTGACCAATATGAAGTTTAGAACGGAAATATTCCCCGAAAATCCATCTTTTAAAATCGAACACGGTAATAGAATTATTACTTTCGGTTCATGCTTCGCGGAAAACATCGCAGATTATTTTGCGGAAAGTAAGTTCGAAGTTTTTCCCAATCCTTTCGGCGTGCTTTATAACCCGGTATCAATTTTAAATTCGATAAAGATCATCAAGGCTGAAAAAGAATTTGCGAAAGACGACCTCTTTTTCGATCAATCCGAATGGCACAGCTTTTTTCATCATTCCGATTTTTCGCATCACGATCATGAAGAATGTCTGCATAGAATCAACAAAACAACTTCCGAAACTAATAAGAAAATGAAAGAAGCAGATGTTATAATTTTTACTTTCGGTACGGCATTTGTTTACGAGTTGAAAGAAACCGGACAGGTTGTTTCGAACTGCCATAAAATTCCGGGAGAAAAATTTAACAGGAGACTTTTAAGTC
>JAGFIY010000157.1 GCA_024103215.1 Melioribacteraceae bacterium
CTCGTATCGATTGATCATCGTCAATTACTAGTATTTTTTCCATTATCGTTGTTCTTTATTAATAATTCAATTTGAAATATTGTTTCACCTTTGCGGGATGATACTAACTCAATTGTTCCGTTGTGAAGCTCAATTATTTTCCGTGCAACCGCCAAACCTAATCCGGTTCCGGATGATTTTGTAGTATAAAAAGGTTCGAATATTTTTTTCTTCATGTCTTCCGGAATGCCTAAACCATTATCCATTAGCTTAAACAATATTCTTCCGTCTTTCGATTTATCTACAACTGAATCAATTTTTAATTCACCGTTCTCCTCGACAGATTCATATGAATTTTGAATAAGATTGAGAAATACCTGATGAAGCTTTTCCTTGTCGGCATAAATCTCGGCACTCTTACCATCGTAAATCACCTTAAAATTCTTATCGGCAAATTTTGCTTTATAATTTCCGATTATTTCTTCAATCAGTTCTTTTATATCAAATTGTTCTTTATTCAGATTCATTTGTTTAGCAAACAGTAGTACTTCTTTAACCAAATTGTTTAAGCGATTAATTTCCTTTTTGATAATATTCATTGATGATGCATCATCCTCGTTCAAGACCAAACTTTCTGCAAGCATATCGCTGTTCATTTTTATCGAAGTTAGTGGAGTTTTGATCTCATGAGTAAGAATAGCTGCCATTTTACCAAGCGCAGCAAGTTTTTCCGAATGAGCTAACTGAGATTCTAGTTTCTTTAAATCCGTGGTATCGATTGCAATTAGTAGGTAACCGGCAGGCTTCGCTTCGTCAATATAGAAGGGCGACATCGTAATTAAATAGTTCTTTATTTCTTCATCAAATTGAATACTGATTTCTTCTTCAAGTTTATTTTTGCCATTAAATTTTTGCAGCAATTCAGTAAGTTCCTTTAGATTTGGAGCAGGTTCAATTATTTTGAAAATGATACTATTATAAAGATTAGCTTTACTAATTTTCAAAATATTGGAAAATTCAGTATTCAACTCAATAATCTTACCCGATAAATTCAACACACATATTGCAGCATTAGATTTTTCGAACGCATTTAATAGCATTTGGATTCTATTCTGTTTTAGTTCTAATTCTATACTATCAATTATTAATGTTTTTGACATTTCATTGAATGTTGCTGCTAATTTTCCTAATTCATCATTAGAATAAATATCAACAACTGTACCATAATTTCCTCTACGAATTTCAGTGGTTTTCTCTATCAGTTTATTTAAAGGATTAGCAATCAGCTTGGTAATCATAAATGCCATTGCAGTACTGACAATTATTCCACCAAATAGACTAATAAAAAAGTAGTGTTCCCACTGTTCACCTGTTTGGATATCAAATAAAATTCTTCCCAATGGAATCTGTATCAATAATATTATAACGGGAACAACAATAACTGCTGAGAAAATAATTTTTTTATTCAATGAGAATGATTGAATTTTCGAAATCGCCGTAGGGAAAAGATCAAACCTGGATATCGCAATTGCTGTAGTAAGAATAACACCAATAAAAAATGCGAGCGGACTTATCTCGACTAAATAATAGAATCCAAGTATCCAAGGTAAATACAATCCGAAAACGAATGCAGTTAAATTGGTAATTATTAAACCAATAAGAACAGTGAAGATTTGTTTTCTTATTTGATTGCTTTTAGAAATAATTGCTTTCTTAACTAAGAAATAGATACTTAGCGATAATAAAAGAACATACCAAACTAAATATCCGGCATAATAAGGACTATAATGCGCCTCCAATTTTTTTGTATGAACATGTGAAGATTCTACGAGATAACCACTCCACAGAAGCAAAATTAGCGCTGCAGAGGGCACTATAAGAAATAGCTTCAACGGGAAACTCATATCCTTGCTGGAATGAAAGTAATATGAAAAGAATGTTAACACTAGTATTATTAGCAACAGAAATGAATGACATGATTGATCGAGAATTGTTACGTCTTCGGAAGGCATTATTATAAAATGAACGAAGTGAGAAATCAAATATCCAATTACAAGTAATAAAGTTAACACAAATAATTTTCGTGAAATTTCTGCAATACTTCTCGAATATATTATGTAGATAATTCCAATTGCCGAAATTATTGTTGCTATCAAAAATAGAGTGTTAAAAATTTGTGTCATCTTTATAAAACCCAAGCTTTATTTACTAAAATTATATTTACGTTCATTAAATATTTTAAAAAAATTAAAGATACTTAAATTACCCATATCAATAATTCATCTGAAACATCAAATTTTACTTAATGTTCCCCGGCATGGGATTTGTACTTATAAAAGCCTATCGGAATATAAATATTCTTAAAACTAGATGTGTAGAATGAAATTTCACAATAGGTACAATAAAAATGGAAAAAGAAAATACATATTACTTTGATCCCGTGTGCGGAATGAAAGTAACCAAACCAGAAGAGAAAGATCTTCGATTATTTTCCACAGCATATAATGGAAAAATATTTTATTTTTGCTCTCCTTTTTGTACGGCAGCTTTTCTTGATAATCCGAAAAGATATATAAACAATAAAGATAACTATGATGGAAATGATTCCAAAAGAAATTCCCTATAGAGACAAAAGTAAATTTTTGCGAGGCTTTTTACTGCTAATACGTCAGGATAAAAAGATTAGCAAATACGAAAGAAATATGACCTTAGTAATTGGGAAATATTTTGGTTTTGATGAAGAATTTTGTGAGGAAAGTATTGATTCAATTTTGGTGAATGAATATGTATCGAACGATCCGCCTCAATTTTCAAGTAAATCTATAGCAAAATATTTTGTGTTAGAATCATATAATATCCTTAAACAAATTCATTTATTAACCGACACAGAGTTGGAATGGTTAAGAAAAACTGCCGAGGCTAATCATTTAAAAGGTGAATTGGAAAACCTGTCATAGATATATTGGCTCATAATTTTATCGAATTTTTTTCTAAACCTAATCAATATTAATCTTGTATTTATTGAAAAATAGATCAAGCATTCTTGTTTCCTTCCACGTAAACCATTTTGATTATCCGTTTTAAAAAATTAAAAAATATTCAAATACTTTAAAGAACTCTTCTTTTGTGATATGAAATAGATTATATAAAGCAAATTTCCGATCGGCATAATCATTGCACATCCACAAATGACATTAGATATAATAAGATTTTCCAAAACTTGCAAAGCAAAATAAAACACTGAGGTTATAATGCAAAAAAAACACGATGTACTACGCGACCCTGTTTGTGGTAAAAAAATGAATCCGAACAAAGCTTATGCAAAAGTAAAAGTAGGTAAAGACACATTTTATCTATGCTGCCCTGTCTGTCAATCCGAGTTTGAAAATGATCCGGAGAAATTTATCAATAAAAAATGAGTTAGGAGCGAAAATGAAAAAGTTAGAACCTTATCCAATAGCGACAGCGCTTTTTTTCATATTTACAACCTTATACATCGTATGTATCGGAATAAAGCTGCTTCTGGTTGGTTTCGGAATTGAGGGAATCTGGCACATGCACGAAATTTGGAAGTATTTTTTGCCGGGGTTTAACGGACTCTCTAGTTTAAGCATACTTGTAGGCTTAATAGAAGTCTCTCTCGGCTCATACTTTTTAGGTTATATAATTGTTCCGGTTTATAATTACCTCGCACAGCCGAACAAACCGGAGAAAATATACCAGGCAAGCCCTATTAAAATAAGATTTGCCACCTTGTTCTCTACATTGTCGATATACACCGGTATTCTTTTTTCAATTTGCTTATTGTACGATCTGGTTGTTCCACCTGAATACCAAATGCTATATGTCTGGGAATTACTGCTGCCGGGCTTCACTGAGTTGAGTTTTACTCAGTATTTACTCGGTTTATTCGACATTCTCGTTTACAGTGCATATACGGCATTCATCTTTTCAATTACATTGAACTTTTTTGAAAAAACCGAAATTAAAAAGAATCTGAAAACTTAAGGAAAATAAAATGTTAGACAATAATCAAAGCAAAATAGAGTTGCGGAAAAACAAATACGCATCAAAATATTTTGGAGTAGCAACCGGAGTATTAGCGGTAATTTTGTTCATGCTGATAATACTTAATTCGGCGGTTTCGAATATTAACGAAGCTCAACTAATTAAGCCGTTTATCCCTTTCTGGAATGGAATGAGTATTCCTAATATTGCAGGCGGAATTTTTATTTCATTTATTTGGGGCTGGTTAATTGGATTTTTCTTTATGCTGATCTATAACTTTTTTGATAGCAAGTTTTCAAATGAAGAAAGATGAGAAATGGGTTAGGATTTTTGTCCATTGTTTTTTATCTGATTTTGATGTCTCTGATATTCTGGCAAACGGACTGAATCTATTTCCCGGTCTGTTTGCCAATAACAACAGAGTTTGGAAACTATAAAAAAATATTTTCTGAATTAATTAAACGCACTTATGAAAAATCTGAAACCATTTATAATAATATTCTTCTTATCTCTCTCAACATTAAGTTTTGAGATAATACTTGCAAGAATATTTTCGTATATCCTCGCTTATCACTTTGTATTTATAATAATTGCTTTTTCCATACTTGCTATAGCTCTGGGTCAATTATATACCTCACGTTTAATAGCAAATAATTCCTTTTCCATATCAAAATATTTTATTCTTCTGCAAGCACTGTTCCCTATAAGCTTAGCTGCGATTTTTATCTTACCTGCAATTGAAAATATCGGCTCCGGTTCTACCGGTTTGTTGATGTATATTTTCCTTTCTGGAATTACCTTCTTTTTAGTGGGAGTGATAACAGCTTACATATTTCAGAATATTGAAGAAAGGATAAGCAGACTTTATGCAGTTGATTTATTGGGAGCAGCAGCCGGTTCGTTACTCGGATTATTCTTATTAAATGAGTTCGCAATTTTTCAAGCTCTCGCATTCATTTCTATTATATTTTCCGGAGCTGCTTTTTTTGCTGTAAGTTATGATAAAAAAAATAAAGCAAAGCTTATAATATTATCTTCTTTAGCTGCTATTTCAGCAATGTTTTTTATTTTCATCCCACATAGTCCACAACTAACTATAGCAAAATCTCCTAATAAAGATTTGCTCCGTATTCAAAGTGATCCATCGGTAAAATCGGATATTGTTGATAGTGAATGGAATTCATTTGGTAAAACCGATTTGGTTGAATTTTATTATACTAATTCAACTTCGTCACAATCTATGTTTATTGACGGTGCTGCTGGAACTCGTGTTGTTAGTATTGCTGAACTAGAAAAAGATTCAGTAAGGCTATCCCACACCCTTATGCATTCCGGTATATATTTTCCTTTTAATTTCCTGAATGAAAATGAAAAAGATACAGCCTTGATAATTGGTCCCGGTGGTGGATATGACATTGCTATAGCCTATTTCGGCGGTGTTAAAAAGATTGGCGCTGTTGAAGTAAATCCTTCCTTTGTATCACTAATGAAAAAGTATAATCCTTCAACTTTTACAGATCAGCCAAATATTGATGTAATTATAAGTGAAGGAAGAAATTTTGTTAAAACCAGTAATACCAAATATGATCTGATATTTTTGACTATCCCTATTACAAAAGGCGTTAGGTCAAGCGATTTCGTTAATCTTACTGAAAATTATTTATTTACTATGGAAGCGGTAGAAGATTATTTAAATATTCTTACTCCTGAAGGAAGAATTATTTTTACAATGCACAACAGTGAAGAAGTTTATAAAATGCTTTCAAATTATTTGGAGCTTCAATCCAAACGTGGGTTAACTAATCGCGAAGCATTTAAGTATATTTATGTAGTTGACAACGGCATGAACCCTCTGCTCGTTATCAAAAAGAATGCTTTCAATAAAGAGGATATTGAACCAAGGCATTACTTATCCCATAAACTTCGCTTCGATAATGGAATTACCTTTTTCCCTTTTACACAACAGTTAAGAAAAGATACTGTACTGCAAGGACAGAATTACGAATTTTCGATGTTTGACGATATTTTATATAAAATAGCAAATAACAAATACAACTTTCACGATGTAACTGAAAAAGCCTTAGTAAACCTCCACCCTGTATCAGACGATTCACCCTTCTTCTTTAACTATAATTTAGGAATTCCGGATAATATGGATGGCTTAATTTATTCTGTTGTTATCCTAATAGGTTTATTCGCGTTTTTATTCAAGCGAAATTTTAACGTACGATTCGATCAGCCAAACAAATCGGAAAATTATAGTAATCTATTTAGATATTTTTCTTTCACAGCATTTGTGCTTGGGTTTTCTTACATATTAGTTCAATCTTACCTATTTCAGATGCTGAATACATTTTTATCCAACCCGCTTGAAAGTTTTTCTGTTTTATTGTTTTCATTTTTGTTGGGTACCGCCGGTGGAAGTTATGCAGTAAATACAATCAAGCGGCAGTACTTGCTGTTAGGTGTCTATTCGATTATAGCTGCACTGACCGTATTGTTGATTGAAATTTTTGTTATAATTCCCAGCTACAATAGTCCTTCTACTTTAGAACTTTTTCTATTGGTAGTAATCCCGGCAGTGCTGATTGGAATTCCATTCCCGGTTCTATTACAGGAAGTCTTTAAAATACGCACCTCAAACGGAATACCGATTATATTAGGTATTTCCGGTGGCGCCGGTTTTATCGGTTCCGTTGGTGTGCTCATTGTCGCTACTCTTTGGAGTTACAAAGTTGTATTAACTCTAGCAGGCGTCGGTTATATTCTTGTTATTTATATCTACAATAAAGTTTCTAAACAGCAGGTTTATTTAAATTACTCTGACTGATTCACAGACGCTATCAAGTAAATAACGGAAAGTTGTTAAATTGATACTACCCCTTTGTGAATAGACATATAGTCATGTAGCGTCCTGAAATAGGTTGACTTTTTTTAATTAGTAATTATAAGCTTCCTCAAGATTAGATTGAATAGAAATATTATTAATCTTCGAGTAATTTTTATAATAAGCTTTCCATTTTCTTTTAAGTTCTCTATTAATCTGATAAGCTGCACTTGGTGTATACATATCCAAAGATCTGTGTGGTCTTTCATCATTGTAGAAATTAATAATCTGGGAGATTACTGTTTTTGATTCCTTATAATTGCTAAAACTTATCTGTTTTTCTTCTGTAAATTCTTCTTTTATTGTTTTGTTTATTCTTTCGGCAACAGCATTTTCAAGTGGGTCTGAGTTTTCAGTCATACTTATTCTAATGTTTTTCTTTTTCAATAATTCTGTGTATTGATTTGAACAATACTGTATTCCTCTATCTGAGTGATGAATACAGTCATTTATATCACTCATGTTCTTAAATGCCATCGTTAAAGCTTTTATGGCTGATTTTGATGTTAAATTAGGACTAACGTTAAAGCCAAGTATTTTTCTTGAAAACAAGTCTGTCACTAAAAACAAATAGGCAAAACTATCATTGTCTCGTAAATACAGATATGTAATATCAGTTACTATTACTTGATTTACTCTACTTACTTTTAGGTCTTTTATTAAGTTCGGATACTTATGAAAATGATGATAACTATTAGTTGTTCTTGTTTTTCTTTGCTTTGTTTTTATTAAAAGATCGTTTTTTCTTAATAAATCAAAGAATCTGTCTCTTCCTATACTTATTTGGTGCTGTCTAAATTCCGTTTGTAGACTAGCCAGTAAATTTCTTCCGCTTCCTTTTTTCCATAGTTTACGCTTGTCTAGAACTAGATCAATTATTAATCCTTCATTAAGACTTTTTCTGTCTTCTCGTTCCAGTTGTTTATAATATGACTGTTTGCTATAGCCAAGCAACTCTGTTAAATCTCGGATTTTCACTTCTTTTCCTTTTTCTGATTTAAGCTGCTGTATTGCTTGGCTTCTGACTTTTTTCTTATTTCTAGTCCATATTTATCTTCTGCTATTTCTATTATTTTTTCAAATAATGCTGATTTATTTCTCTCAAATTCTAATGCTTTTTCTAATTCTCTAATCTTTTGATCTTTGGTTCTGTCTTCTTCTTTCTTTGGCATTGGACTCTCTTGTATAAAGATTCTACTTGGAGAATTGTAACTCGGAACTAAGTTAAATTTTCTCATCCAGTTCAATATAGCACATTTTCCTCCTAGTCCATATACTCTTTGAGCTTCTGCTTTTGTATATTTTCCAGAAAGAACTTCTTGTACTACTTGCCACTTAAATTCATCAGAATAATATTGTGGTTTATTTCTTATCGATAATAATTTGTTTCCTTTTCCTTTCATGGTTTATCCTTGTTTTGGTTGACTTTTTTATCCTTTTTCAGTCAACCTATTTCAGGACTATACATCAGTTGTAGAGACGGGGCATGCCCCATATCTACAAAGTCCATGGTCTTATATATGTAAGTCGTTTGAAAATATATTCTAATGACAAATCCAGATTAACTAAAAGGAAAGGAACACAGAACTTCACTGTTTCAATTTGATTAGAAAATTCAAAAAACTAAAAATTCTTTAAGATATTTAACATCAGCAATGCTACTTCCCCTTCATACACTTCATAATCAATATTTTTTCTTGGTACGGTAATTGGTTAATCTATTAGATATAGATAGATGAACCCAAATTATGGAGGTAGTTATGTTAAACGTGATTCTTGGTATTTTCATTGCGCTTATTTTTATTGGAGGATTAAATTATTCTCTTACCAGAAACAGTATAAAAAAGGCAGCTCAGAATGGCGGGTTGGGTAATCATAATCATAAATCCGGCGGTCATGGTTGCTGCCATTGAATTAATATGCTAAATGTTTAATCTAAAAAAGGAGATTGACATGGAACTGGACCCGGTTTGCGGAATGAAACTCAGTAACATTTTTGATACCCCGCGGAGCGCATATAAAGGCAGAGTGATATATTTCTGCTGCCCTAAATGCAAAGGTATGTTTGATACGAACCCGGATGCCTATACTTCCGGAATACATTTCGAATTTAGTTACAGTAATCCAAAACCCGATAAATGTGATTGTAACGAAAAGGTTTTATCTATTCGCCCTTCTCGGAGATAATTTGTTAATACTCACGTTGAGAAAAAATTGCAGTTGAAATGCAATTGTAATTGAAAAACATTGTTGATGATCTATATTCTGATATCAGAACTCAACAAGTTGAAACAGGTTATCTAACGTAGATCCTTTAAATTTTTTAAAAGTTTTTAATCTTTTTAATTCAATAAATAGACCTTTCCTCTCATTTGGGCTTATAACCGCAGCTAATTTCTGGCACTCTAATTGATTTTTAAGCAATTAAGCGAAATTACTTAATCGAACAGATATCTACTTCCATTTTCATTGGAGCTTGATATGAAAAATTACTTACTGGTACTTGTATTTATTATATCTTTTCTTGTATTGAATGCCCAAGATCAAATTGGCTCTATGGCAGAAAAATCACCTGATAATTCATTTGAAATAGGTATTCAATATTTTCACAAAGAGAACTTACAACAAGCGGAGGTTAATTTTCTAAAAACGCTGAAAAACAATCCGGATCATATAGATGCATTAAAATATCTCGCAGAGATTGCAATAGCACAAAAAAAGATTCCGATTGTTGAATACTACTATAGTAAGGTTTTAGAACTAAATACGGAAGATGTGGACGCATTGATAAGTTTAGGAGTAATTCAGTTAAATACGGGGAACTTTGAGCAAGCTGAGATTTTTTTGCAGCGAGCTTTAGAGAACGAACCCAATAACGAGCTTGCCCTTTTTAATTTGGGTGTTTTATATGGAGCCGCTGGAAAATTATCTACTGCAACTGAAACATTAAAAAAGGTAATTTCAATAAACCCCGGTAACGGTAAGTATTATCAAACTCTCGGACTGTATTTTCTGTTGCAAGATCGTTATTCGGATGCAGAAGCAATGTTTCTTAAATCTTTAACGCTAGACCAAAATTTAATTGATTCACGGAAAGGTTTGGTAATAATTTATCAAAATCAAAATAAGCTTACTTCCTCTCAAAAATATATTCACGATTTGGAAGTACTTTCGCCGAACCTACCTTCTCTGAATTTATTAAAAGCAAAACAGTATTATCTTAATAATGAAATAGAAATGGCGATCGACTATGCTCAACAAGAAATAGAGGAAAACCCTCTTGAACCTGATGCTTATTATTTTCTTGTCGATTTATACAAGATAAAAGGTGAAGATAGAAAAGCTGATGCCCTCTCTATTGCAGCGCAAAAATTGAACGAAATGGATAACGCCAAACAGCTTAGCAAAAATAAAAGGTAAGTTAATTTTATATAACTGTTCGTACGTGAATAAATAAAATAGATTAACTTATTAAATCAGTCTGAATTTTAATTAGGAGGTAATATGCAACTTATACCTGAATGGGCGCCGAATATTCATCCGCTCATAGTTCACTTTCCTATAGTGTTTTTAATATCGGCACTATTCTTCGATGCCGCAGGGTTAATATTTAAAAAATCCGTATGGCTCGAAAAATCTGCAATGATACTTTATGCAATCGGCACCCTGGCAATTGTTATAACTTATTTTACCGGGCGTTCAGCCGCCGATGGGCTTAACATTCCGGCGAAAGTTATACCTTCGGTAACAGACCATGCCGATTGGGCTGAAATCACTATGTGGTTTTTCATAATATTTTCAATTGTAAGGTTAACGATTGGTTTGTTTTTAAAATCCGTAAATCGGACTATAGTTATTGTGGTCGTTATTATTGGTCTTGTGGGTATTTATCCTCTATTTCAAACCGGTGAACATGGCGCCAAATTGGTTTTTGGTTATGGGCTTGGTACAGGCAATATATTGAAAGATGACTCATCTGCCGTTAAAACTAATAACAACAATGAGACGCAGATTAGCAATTCAAACCTAACTCACAATAATGACGGTTCATGGAAACTAAACGCCGGAAATAACGTGGTAGATATTCTGAACGATAAGTTTACCTGGATTAACGGTACTATTGAAGATTTTTCCCCAATGTATAATGACGAAAACGCCGCCTTAATGTTTCATTTTCAAGATGATATAAAAAACGCAGGTTTCATTTTTGATAATAAGCTTGCAAGCATTCAAGTAACCGCAAAAATAAATATTGACAACTTTAACGGCGTAATAGAATTAGTCCATCACTTTTTAGATAAAAACAATTATGATTTTCTCGGGATCGCTGATCAAAAGTTATCTCTTTCCAGAAAAATTAATGGAAAGATTAAGAATTTCGAAGAAAGTAGTTTTTCCTCCAAAGGATGGATAGAATTGAAATTAATCACCGACGGTTCTCACTTTAGAGGTTATATAAATAACAAACTAATTTTACACGGACACGGCGATGAACCGGAGCCCGGCAGCATTGGAATATTATTTTCCGGTAAAGGTAATGTAAGTATTAGAATGATTGATGCTGTTGTATTGGAAAACTAAAAAACGGAGATATTAATCCAATATTTTTAACGGATTAGTATTTCCGTATCATTTGAAGAGTGCCAATATGTTAAGATCGATAAATATCTTACATAAAATCTTATTGAATTTAAGAAGGGAGATCGAACATGGAATGGTTAGCGGAAAACTGGTTTTGGGTACTGATCGGCATTCTTTTTGTCGTGACGCATCTATTTGGTCACGGGAGTCATGGCGGACACGGGGGACACCTCGAATCCGGGAAACATGATAATCACAAATACGAAATTAGAGATCGAAACTCCGGACATGGACATCATTGACAAATATAATTAAAGAAGGAGATTTATAATGCTGAACATAAAGATTGTAACATGGTCATTGGGGATTTTTACTGCCGTTAGCTTTATTGTTTGTGTAAGCTATGGTCTTATAACTCCGGGAAGCATTCACATGCATACATTTTTGGAATCAGTGCTCCCGGCTTTTAAATGGTTAACCTTCTGGGGTTTTATACTTGGTCTTATAGAAAGTTTTTTATACGGTGTTTACGCAGGTTTGGTTTTTGTTCCGGTTTACAATTTCTTCTATAAAAAGTCGGCAATATCTAAATCAAATTAACTAATCATTCAAAAAAATATTAAAGGGGTCAAATGGTACACGATCCTGTATGTGGAATGGAAATAAAAGATACAAACAATGCAGAAAAAATAGAGTACAAGGGAAAAGCCTATTACTTCTGTACTCCCCTTTGCAAAATTCAATTTGAACAAGATCCGGAAAAGTATGTGAAGAAAGATGATGATGAACATATGGGACACCATCACCATTGATGTTATTAAGATGCCGGATATTTAATAGTTCAGAGTTATTTATTTATCCGGTACTTGTTTCTGGTATAAGGCTGCGAAAAGAAGAATTTAAGTAAAGTAAAAACTATAAAAAGGAATCATCTAAATGGAAAGAGGAATTGAACATTCCGGTGCATGGGCGCTTGCACTGATCTCTATTGTTATCGCATCATGGCTGCTATACCGTTATCTCGCTCCGAAGACATGGCGGGAATGGGCAGGCGCTGGACTTATTCAGGCTTTCATCATTGCATTGTATGCAGAGATGTACGGCTTTCCGCTTACAATTTATTTTCTTGTTAGGTTTTTTGGATTTGATAGTACATATCTTAGTGCAAATCTTTGGTCCACCCTGATAGGTGTTGGTGAAACCGGAATGACGATCTCGATGATCATTGGGTATATATTACTTTTTGGAGGCTTTGGAATTTTTCTCCAAGGCTGGCGACAGCTTTATAAAGCTCACCAAGAGAACCGACTTGCAACGGGTGGATTATACAGCTTGGTTCGGCATCCTCAATATACGGGACTTTTCATAGCACTATTCGGAGAAGGTGTTGTTCATTGGCCAACGCTTTTCTCAGTTGGACTGTTTCCAATTATAGTATTTGTTTATTACCGGCTTGCCCGTAAGGAAGAACAGAAAACCATTGAAAAATTTGGCGATGAATATATAGAATACAAAAAGCATGTTCCTATGTTTATTCCGGTGAAGGGAAAATGGCGGAAGCTTGTTGAGAATTCCAATATATCTTCAAATGATACGTAACAATTTGCTTTATTATGCAATGTGTTTCTCGACATCAATAAAGATTTCGGTCTTGTTTTATAATTAGGAGAGAAGAAGGTTTTTTAGAACCATCAATCACAGATTTACACATTTAAAAGGAAGTAAAATATGACTAACAAAAAAATTAAAGCAGCCGTAAATGGTTACGGCATTATCGGAAAACGGGTTGCAGATGCAATCAAACTTCAGCCGGATATGGAATTGGTTGGTGTTGCCGACGTAGAAAGCGATTATCGGGTTAAAGCCGCAGTTGTTTTGGGCTTACCGATTTATGCATCACTGCCGGAAAAATCAAATGAAATGAAGGATGCCGGTATTCCAATAGCAGGGAACCTGGATGACTTACTAAAGCAGATTGATATAATAGTTGATTGTACCCCAAAAGGAATCGGTGCAAAAAATCTTGAGCTTTATAAAAAAGCCGGTGTAAAAGTAATTTATCAGGGCGACGAAAAGCACAGTCTTACAGGTCATTCTTTTGTAGCGCAAGCAAATTATGAAACAGCATTGGGATTGGATGCAACACGTGTTGTCTCATGTAATACCACAAGCACGGTTCGCACGCTTACAGCTTTGCGTAATGCCGACTTGCTTAAAAAAGCACGTGGTGTTTTAATAAGACGGGCTACAGATCCATGGGAATCCGACCACAGCGGAATTATGAATACAGTTGTACCCGAACCGCATATCCCAAGCCATCAGGGACCGGATGCTCAAACAGTCGTACCGGAACTTGATGTAATAACGATGGCAGTCAAGGCGTCTCATACGCAAACGCACAATCATTATTGGGTTGTGGAACTTACCCACGATGCAAGCAGAGATGAAGTGCTGGCAGCCTTTAACGCAGCTTCGCGAATTGCCTTTATCCGGATGAGCGATGGTATTGTTGCGCTTAACAGCACTATTGAATTAATGAAAGACCTTGGAAGACCACGTGGTGATATGTGGGAAGTAGCTTTATGGGAAGATGTATTAACCGTTAACGGCAATGAAGTTTATTATACATATCAGGTGTATAATGAAGCCATTGTGGTTCCGGAAAGCATTGATGCAATCTGCGCTCTGATAGGTACTGTTAAAGATGGCAGTGAATCTATTCGTATCACTGATGAAGTGATTGGAATGCGGAAAGAATTTTTATATGAATAAAGTCAATCGTAAGCCAGTTATATTTTTACTAATCGCGTGGCTGATATTATTGTTTTCTCTCTATTTGGATATCATTTGGGGAAGTTCATTTTTTTATAGAGCGGGTTCTTTAATGGTTTTGTTTGCTTTCATTGCTGAATATTACTTTTTGAGAGCACGGGATGTATATCATAGCGATCAGTTGAAAACATATTCAAGAGGAAATCAAGTAAACTTTATGGAAATACATC
>JAGFIY010000161.1 GCA_024103215.1 Melioribacteraceae bacterium
CCGGAAATTGAACCGATTACGTTTACATCAATTCCTTCATAATTGACTACAGTATCAATTTCAAACAATTCGTATTTCGAATTAACCGGTTCAGCAAATCTGAATAAATCATACCATCCGGAATATCTATGAGAAAGATCGGAGAGGGAAACGCCGCCCAATTCTGCTGAGTCCAAGAGCGAAAGCAGATTGAAGTAAAGAGAGGCTATTGATCCGTTAAATGATAAATAAGATGAATCACGGAAAACAGTATTCTGAACTTCACCCTCGGGTGCGGTTTTTGAAAGAATCAGTTCTGAAATTCTATCAAAGAAATTTCCCGTCCCAACCAAACTGTCTATTCTTATTCGCTTACTATTTTGAACTCGATTTTGATTTTCATCAAGATTGTAAGTTTCATATTTCCATTTGAAACCATCTATTTCGGGAAAGTAGCTGGATGCATTTTGAGCATTTATGCTGACTATACCAACCAACAGTATTTGAATAAAGATAAAATGTAATTTCATTTCGGAACCTGCTAGTTTTATTACAGGGGATAAACAAATCTTTGTTACATATAATAATTATAACCTATGGATTAATTTTCAATGTATCAACAAGAAAAAAATATTTGATTGTTGAAATCAAATTCTTATGTTTGACCAATCTATTTCCAAACCCTAACTCCACTAAAAATTATTAGATGTCAAACAAGACTAAAATTGAATCATCTTATATTTCATCCGTTCTTAAGCTTAATAATAATGTTGTTTTCAATGGTTTTTCATTCGGTTATAAAAAAAATATTTCCGGCGAGGTTGTGTTTAACACCGGTATGGTCGGGTACCCGGAAACGTTAACCGATCCATCTTACAGCGGGCAAATACTTGTATTGACTTATCCTTTGATCGGCAATTACGGTGTTCCTCAATTTGATACGGCTGATTTTCTTAAATCAAAATTTGAATCCGATAAAATTCATGTACAAGGATTAATAGTAAGTGAGATTTCAGATACTTTTAGTCATTGGAGCGGGAAAAATTTATTGTCGAACTGGCTGAAGGATAATAAAATTCCGGGAATATTTGGTGTTGATACACGAAAGTTGACTTCTATGCTGCGGGAACATGGAACTATGCTTGGGAAAATTATGGTAGATGATGAATCGATTGATCTTTATGATCCCGATCGGGATGATCTTATCTCAAAAGTTTGTCCGGGAAAAATTGAAAAATTAGGCAGCGGAAAGAAAAAAATTCTGCTTCTTGATTGCGGTTGTAAACTTGGAATAATTAGAAAATTAATTCGAGAGGATACGACCGTAATTCGTCAACCATGGAATAAAGAAATAAGCAGTTTCGATTTTGACGCGGTTGTTCTTTCAAACGGACCTGGAAATCCGGCGGTTTATAATGATCTTAGAAAAAAAGTTGAGGTGCTTCTAAAATTAAGAAAACCTGTTTTGGGTATCTGCCTAGGTCATCAGATTTTATCATTAGCAGCCGGAGCCAAAACTTACAAACTCAAGTATGGGCACAGAAGCCAGAATCAGCCGGTCAGATTGAACGGTACGAATAGGTGCTTTATAACAAGTCAAAACCATGGATTTGCCGTCGATGATACTTCGCTTTCAGGCGAATGGAGGACATGGTTTACAAACTTAAATGATAATACAAATGAAGGAATAATCCACAACTCACTTCCGTTTAGATCGGTTCAATTTCATCCGGAAGCAGCACCGGGTCCGACCGACACTTCATTTATTTTCGATGATTTTCTTAATGAGATCAAATGAGACGAATAAATAAAGTTCTAATACTAGGCAGTTCAGCACTAAAAATTGGTGAAGCCGGGGAGTTCGATTATTCCGGAAGCCAGGCAATTAAAGCATTAAAAGAAGAACGAATTTATACAATACTTATTAACCCGAATATTGCAACAATTCAAACATCGGATTATTTAGCCGATCAAATTTATTTGCTACCTGTCAATCCTTACTTTGTAGAAAAAGTGATAGAAAAAGAAAAACCTGATGGAATCCTCCTTGGTTTCGGTGGACAAACTGCTCTTAACTGTGGAATTGAACTTTATAAAAAAGGGATTTTAGATAAGCATAATGTGGAAGTGCTCGGCACATCTGTTGAAACAATTTTGGATACCGAAGACAGAGAAAGGTTTAATTCCAAACTGGGCGAAATAGGGATAGCCGTTCCGAAAAGTATTGCTGTAGCAAACGTTGAAGATGCAGTTTCGTTTGCCGAGGCAAACGGATTCCCGCTTATTATAAGAATTGCTTATGCTCTCGGCGGACTCGGTTCAGGGATTTGCCGAAATAAAAAAGAACTAAAGCAGCTTGCGTCTAAGGCTCTTTCATATTCTTCGCAAATATTAGTTGAAGAATATCTAGAAGGGTGGAAGGAAATTGAATACGAAGTAGTTCGCGACAGTTACGATAACTCTATTACAGTCTGCAATATGGAAAATTTAGACCCAATGGGAATTCATACGGGTGAAAGTATAGTTGTTGCCCCAAGCCAGACTCTTTCAAATACAGAATATCATAAGCTTCGAACAATTGCAATAAAAACAATAAGACATCTCGGCATAATCGGTGAATGTAATATTCAATATGCGCTGGATCCAAATTCTGAGGATTACCGCGTTATCGAGGTAAATGCAAGGCTTTCCAGAAGTTCCGCTCTTGCTTCTAAAGCCACAGGATATCCATTATCCTTTGTAGCTGCAAAAATTGCCATCGGTTATGGTTTGTTTGAATTGACAAATTCGGTCACGAAAATTACATCGGCATTTTTTGAACCTGCATTGGACTATATTGTTGTTAAAATTCCCAGATGGGATCTTAAGAAATTTCACAAAGTCCAAACGACAATCGGTTCATCAATGAAATCTGTCGGTGAAGTAATGTCAATTGGCAGAAAGTTTGAGGAAGCCTTGCAGAAAGCACTTCGGATGCTTGATATCGGTGCAATTGGATTGGTCGGGAACGATAATAAATTCAATTCGGAAAATTTTGAAAATATTTTGGAAGACCCGACCGAAGAAAGAATTTTTGCGGTTGTAGAAGCATTTAAACGAGGATATTCTATCGAATGGATTCATAATAAAACGCACATAAACACTTGGTTTCTCTCAAAAATACAAAACGTTGTCAGGTTGGAAGATGAGTTAAAAAACTGCGGTTCAAAGATCCCAAAAAAATTGCTATTAAAATCCAAACAGTTCGGTATGTCGGATGAACAAATTTCTAAAATCACAAATCAATCAGTGAATTCGATTTTTCAACAAAGAGTTCGCCAAAACATAAGACCTTCAATTAAAAGTATAGATACGTTAGCAGCGGAATTCCCGGCTAAAACCAATTATCAATATCTCACTTATAACGCGGATGATGATGAAATTAAACATTCATTAGAAGGAAGTACTTTGATACTAGGTTCCGGTCCTTACAGAATAGGAAGTTCGGTAGAATTTGACTGGTGTTGTGTGATTACGGGAAAAACATTAAAAAAACTTGGTAAAAAATCGATTATGCTGAACTGCAATCCTGAAACGGTAAGTACGGATTATGATGAATTCGATGCATTATTTTTTGATGAAATTACCATAGAATCTATTAGAGAAATTAACGATAAGCTTAACTTGGAAGGTGTGATTATTTCAATGGGAGGGCAGACACCGAATAACTTGGCTCTGGGTCTCGAGAAATCATCAATTAGGGTTTTAGGAACCTCAACAAAATCGATTGACAATGCGGAAAATCGAAGCAAATTTTCAACCTTGCTGGATAAACTGGGAATAGATCAGCCGGAGTGGAGAGAATTAAGCTCAACTTCCGACGCTATTGATTTTTCAAATTTAGTTGGTTATCCGGTATTGGTTCGTCCGTCGTATGTTCTAAGCGGAGCTGCAATGGCAATTGCTTTAAATGAAAAGGAACTAATACAGGTACTTCAACGCGCAGCAGAAATATCGCAAGAACATCCGGTCGTTCTAAGTAAATTTTTGATCAATGCAAAAGAACTGGAATTTGACGGTGTTGCGAAGGACGGCGAAATTATTTGTTCTGCAATAAGTGAACATGTTGAGAATGCAGGAGTGCATTCGGGTGATGCAACATTAGTGCTTCCTCCTCAGCGTACTTACTTTGAAACAATGCGGCAAATAAGGCAGGCATCTAAAAAAATAGTTAAACATCTTAACATAAGTGGACCCTTCAATATTCAATTTATTGCAAAAGAAAATAAAGTGAAGGTTATAGAATGCAATATTCGTGCATCTCGAAGTTTCCCGTTCGTATCAAAAACGTTAAAAACTAATTTCATAGAGACAGCAGCAAAGGTTATTTGCGGAGAATATGTTGAGAGACTAGAGGATGTTTCTTTCAATCTTGAATACGTTAGTGTAAAAGCTCCCGAATTTTCTTTCACCCGACTTGAAGGAGCCGATCCTACAACGGGAGTTGAGATGGCTTCTACCGGAGAGGTTGCTTGTTTAGGCAAAGATTTTGACGAGGCATTCTTGAAAGCTTTAATTTCCGTGGGATATAGATTTCCTATAAAGTCTATACTTATATCTTCCGGGGCTATTGAGTCAAAAGCCGAACTGCTCGAAGCAACACATCATTTTTTAAGGCTTGGAGTAAAATTTTATGCAACCCGTGGTACGGCTAGGTTTATGAAGGATAATAACATTCCCGTTACAACTCTTTTCTGGCCATTAAAGGGAGGTTCACCTAATGCTGCTGAGTATATTAAAGCAGGTAAAATTGATTTGGTTATTAATCTTCATAAAAATTTTAGAGAAGACGAACTGACAAACGATTACATTATACGAAGAACAGCTGTGGATTATAAGGTGCCATTAATTACAAATCGTCAAATTGCAATGCGCCTTGCAGAAGCTTTGTCAAGAATCGATATGAATCAATTGGAAATTAAAAGTTGGAACGAGTACTAATGCATTCTGCTTTTACTCCTTTTTTTATTATGTTAATCCATAACATCTTGTGAGAAATGTTATGAGAAGAATCACGGTTTATCTAATATTTTTTACCACGTTCTACTTTTCATATGGACAGACTATATCACATTCGCCGATTGTTGGCGGTGTTACCTCAAGTGAAGCCTCATTTGTTATCAGAACCGAAAATACTGACTCTGTAAAAGTTGAATTAAGTTCGGAAGCAAATTTTACTTCAACAATTTCGAGTGAATATTTTCTTGTCAATGAAGAAATTGACGGTTTTGTAAAATTAGTAATTGAGAATCTAAGCCCGGCTACAAAATATTACTACCGGTTTTATTTAAATGAAATCCTTTTTGATGATGGTAGAGAAAGATATTTCAAAACTTTTCCTATTGATGGAACTGCTTCTAACTTTATGTTTACTTTCGGTTCTGGTCAGCAGGAACGTTTTGATGAGGAATCTTATTTCGGGAACATTTTTCCTGTAATTGCACAGGGGGATAATGCGTTTTTTATTGAACAAGGTGATTGGACTTACCCTGATTCCACCGATACTCCTGCAGATCCTCAAAATTACTTTTCGGTCGATTACAACAGAGTTATTGATACATATAAAGCACGTTATACATTTGATTATCCGATGTACGTTCTATTAGAGAACACGCCGATTGCTTATACTTATGATGATCACGATGTTTCAGATAATGATTGTGATTCAACTTACCCGGGTATTGATAATTCTATAAAAGGTTTTATTGAGATGTTCCCGGGATATAATTTGCCGGCTTCTGACAAAGGAATTTGGCATAAATTTACTTACGGCAATTCGGAAGTTTTTATGGTGGATAACCGTTCCAAAAGATCTCCAAATATTGATGGAATGGAATTTATTACTCCCGACAGTGCCATTTTCAATCCTGCAGATCATCACACAATTCTTGGAACGGATCAGATGAATTGGCTGCTTGATGGATTAAAAAATTCTGATGCAACTTGGAAATTTATTTCTTCCGGTACACCTTTTAATCCGGGTTGGAGGGCTGCAATTGAATGGGCTTTAAGTTTTCAAGGAATCGTTGATCAAGTCGTATTCCCGATAGTCGGTTCTGTTTCACCAACGGAGATAGCAATTCATGCAGCCGATAAATGGTCGGGTTTTCCAAATGATATAATTAAACTAATTAGTTTTATTATTGAAAACCAAATTGAAAATGTAATATTCCTGACCGGGGATTCACACAATGCAGGTTTAGATGACGGCACAAACTCGGTTCTTCCAGAATTGATGGACAGCGGTTTAGATAGAACAAACGGAAGAACCGTTCAAATATTTGAATACCTCGGCATTCACGTCTGGAATAGGGGAGGACATACGCTTGACCTGGGGTTAAATAATTTTCTAAACTCCTATGGAAGAGTAACAGTTTTCGGCGATGATTCGGTGAAACTCGAAGCGGTTTCGGAGGACGGAACTGTTTTAGGCAACAATACTGTTAAAGCAGGTTATATTCCCGTTAGCGTTCATGCAGCTGTCGGACCCGAAGTTCTATTTTTCGGTGAAGTTGATGTTGAGTCGGAGCCGGTCACTTATCCTTTTAATATCATAAGTACAAGTTCAGACGAATTGGTGATTCAATCAATAACATTGACAGATGATGAAAGTTTTTCGTTGTCCGATTTTGAACTTCCACTTGTAATACCGGCGCAAAAAAAGGAAAGTATATTTGTAACATACAATCCGTCTCAGCCTAACAGAACTGATTCGGCATATATAGAAATTAGAACAAATGCTCCAAAGAATCCCTATTTTAAGGTAAGGGTATTTGGCAATGCAACAGGTACGGTTAATATAGAGAACGATGAAACTGTGCCAAAAGATTTTGTCCTTGAGCAAAATTTTCCAAATCCATTTAATCCGATGACGATAATAAAATTTTCGGTTCCTAGAAGTTCTGATATAAAACTTAAAATTTACAACACACTCGGTGAAGAAGTGATGACATTGGTTGATGGTTATTTTGAAAAAGGAAGTTATGAAGCGGTTTGGTACGGCTACAATGAGAAACACATTCAATTGGGCAGCGGAATTTATATTTACAATTTGATTGCTGAAAGTAAAATAATCTCTTCAAAAAAGATGATATTACTCAGATAAAGAAATATTTTTGTAGGGAAAGACATCAGTAACTTGACAATCTTTTTAAAAAGTTATTTCGGAACTTGATATCCGATATTAAAATTTACTAAATTTACTACTTAAATTTATTTTCACATTTTAGTGATTCTTATAAGGCAATTATGAGTGTAATTAAAATCAAGAAAGGCTTAAACCTACCTATAACCGGCTCACTTCCCAAAATCGAAAACATCAGCGAAACAAAGAAAGTAACTAAAGTTGCTTTGCTTGGGGATGATTACATAGGTATGAAACCTTCTTTCGAAGTTAAGGAAGGTGATGTTGTAAAACTTGGTCAGCTTTTATTCAACGACAAAAAAACTCCCGGCGTAAAATACACCGCACCTGTTGCCGGAAAAGTAGTTGAGATTAACCGGGGTGAAAAACGAAAGTTTTTATCAATAGTAATTCAAATTGAAGGTAATGACGAAATAACATTCGAAAATTTTTCAGAAGGAAATCTTCTGGAGTTAGGGAGAGAAAAAGTTCAGAAAGTATTGATCGATTCAGGAATGTGGACTTCGATTAAATCACGTCCTTTCGGTAAAGTAGCAGCCCCCGGAACCACACCTCATTCAATTTTTGTAAACTTGATGGATACAAGCCCTTTAGCTCCGCCGATGGATCTAATTCTAAAGGGAAATGAGAATCACTTGGTTAACGGAGTAAAAGTACTAAGAAACTTAACTGAAGGAAAGATTTTTATCTGCAAATCCCCGAAATTAAGTTTAAATAATTTTGAAATTAAGAATACGGAAATTCACGATTTTGATGGTCCTCATCCTGCCGGACTTGTAGGTACCCATATTCATATGCTTGATCCCGTAAGTAGAAATAAAACAGTATGGTATATAGGTTTGCAGGATGTGATTGCAATAGGAAAACTCTTCACAAGCGGGAAATTGGATTTTGAGAGAGTTATTTCAATAGCAGGTCCCGGAGCGAAAAATCCAAAGGTTGTAAAAACAAGGATGGGTGCTTCAATAAGTGAAATTATTAATGGTGAGACAATCTCAGGGGAAATTCGGCCAATTGCTGGTTCGGTATTAAACGGATATGATGCCTCTCAAGAAGGTTATGGTTATTTGGGAAAATTTCACCAGACCGTCTCGCTTATAGCCGAAGGAACCGAAAGGAAATTCTTGGGTTGGCTGTTACCGGGATCGAACGTATTCTCGGTTACAAATGCATTTCTCGCCGCGATGTTTAAAGGTAAAAAATTCAATTTAACTACTTCAACCAACGGAAACGAAAGGGCAATGGTTCCGATAGGTAATTATGAGCAAGTTACACCTTTGGATATTGTTCCAACATATCTTTTAAGAGCTCTCGCTGTTGATGATGTGGAAGAAGCCGAAAAATTAGGATGTTTGGAAATTGAGGAAGAAGACCTTGCCTTGTGTACTGTAGTCTGCTCTTCAAAAATAGATCATGGTAAAAATTTAAGAAGAAATTTAACCTTAATTGAAAAGGAAGGATAGTGAAATTTTTAAGGAATTTTCTAGACAAACAGCATAAGCATTTCAGTAAAGGCGGTAAGCTGGAGCGGCTCTATCCTGTTTATGAGATGGTTGATACCATACTTTATAGTCCAGGACTAACAACCAAGGGGAAAACCCACGTTAGAGACGGCTTGGATCTGAAAAGAATGATGATTGTAGTAGTTGTTGCACTTATTCCTGCCACCCTTTTCGCACTGTATAATACTGGGTATCAAGCAAATCTCGCAATGCAGAATTTAAATCAACAGTTTCCCGGCACATGGCAAGGAGATGTAGCAAACTGGTTAGGATTAGGTTTTGATCCCTCAAGCCTTTTCGGAAATATTATTCTTGGGGCACTATATTTTTTCCCGGTATATTTAGTTACCCTTGCATTCGGCGGATTTTGGGAAGTTCTTTTCGCAACGATTAGAAGACACGAAGTTACCGAAGGATTTTTAGTCACAAGCCTTCTTTTCCCATTAATTCTTCCACCATCTATTCCATTGTGGCAGGTTGCAATTGGAATCTCTTTCGGTGTTGTGATTGGTAAAGAAGTTTTCGGCGGTGTTGGAATGAATGTTCTAAACCCGGCGCTTACTGCAAGGGCATTTCTATTCTTTGCTTATCCAGCACAAATTTCGGGAGATAAAGTTTGGGTTGCCGTGGACGGATTAAGCAGAGCCACACCACTTGCTGAAATGGCTGATTCATCGATGCACCTATCGACAACAATTACCGATGCCTTTTTTGGACTAATTCCCGGTTCTATGGGTGAAACCAGCGCTTTAGCTTGTCTTATTGGGGCAGTCGTTCTTATTGTTACTAAAGTTGGGTCGTGGAGAATTATGCTAAGTATTATTGTTGGTGCTGGATTGACAGCTTTATTATTTAATGCTATCGGAAGTTCTACAAACCCAATGTTTAATGTTTCACCACTCTGGCACTTTGTTACAGGCGGTTTTGCTTTCGGTACAGTATTTATGGCTACTGATCCCGTTTCAGCAGCAATGACTGAAAAGGGAAAATATGTTTACGGGTTTTTAATCGGGTTGCTTGTCGTTATGGTTAGGGTCGTGAATCCTGCATTTCCTGAAGGAATGATGCTTGCAATTCTCTTCGGAAACGTTTTTGCACCAATAATAGATAAAATTTTCTTGAATGCGAATATCAAAAGGAGACAACTGAGAAATGTCGTCTGATAATCTTAAAAAAACGATAGGAGTTGCGCTCGGGGTTTGTCTCGTAGCATCAATTTTAGTTTCGACTGCTGCGGTTGAGTTGAAACCGATTCAAACTAAGAATGCGAAGCTTGATTTGTTGATAAATATTCTCGAAGCCGGAGATTTGTATTCGCCCGGTGTTGATATTCAACAGACGTATAACGAAAAAATTTCGGCTGAATTAATTGAGCTTGAAACCGGTAAACCTCTAACGGAATCGGAATATACTGCGGAATTAACCCCTGAAAAATTTGATCTTAAATCTTGGGCATCAAGCCCGGAACTTGGAACCCCTATTCCTTCCGAACAAGATCTGGCAGATATAAAAAGACAGCCAAAATATATGGCTGTTTATACAGTCAAAAATACCGATGGCGAAATCGAGAAATATATTATGCCGATTATGGGTACGGGGTTGTGGTCAACTTTATACGGATTCATTGCATTAGATAAAGATCTCAAGACTATTAAAGGATTTACATTTTACGAGCACGGAGAAACACCCGGTCTTGGTGGTGAAGTTGATAATCCAAAATGGAAACAGCAATGGGTGGGAAAAAAAGCATTTGATGATAACTGGGATGTTAAAATACAAGTTCTGAAAGGAACTGTCGATGAAACTGATCCTAACAAACAATTTAAAGTTGACGGACTTTCGGGATCGACTTTAACCACCCGGGGGGTGGATAACTTAGTCCGTTATTGGCTAGGCGAAAATGGTTATGGTCACTTTATTGACTATTTAAGAGGTGAGAGCTAATGAAAAAATATAAAGAGATATTATTCGATCCGATTTTTAATAATAATCCAATCGCGCTTCAGATATTAGGAATATGTTCCGCTCTTGCGGTTACATCAAAATTGGAAACCTCAGTTGTTATGTCAATTGCGGTAACTTTGGTTGTTGCCTTTTCAAATCTATTTGTAAGTTTGATTAGAAATCATATTTCAAGCAGTACAAGAATTTTGATCGAAATGACGATCATTGCATCGCTGGTTATTATTGCGGATCAATTGATTAAAGCATTTGCTTATGATGTTAGTAAACAACTTTCGGTATATGTCGGACTAATAATTACAAACTGTATTGTTATGGGAAGGGCAGAAGCCTTTGCGCTTAAAAACAAACCATTTCCCAGTTTCCTTGATGGAATCGGCAATGGCTTAGGTTACAGCTTTATTCTTCTAACAGTCGGATTTGTTAGGGAATTGATCGGTTCAGGTAAATTATTCGGCATCACAATTTTCTCATCCGTTAATGACGGCGGATGGTATTTACCTAACGGATTATTTTTGTTGGCTCCAAGCGCATTCTTTCTGATTGGATTAATCATATGGACGATAAGAACCTTCAAACCAGAGCAAGTGGAAGAGGAATAAGATGGTAGAATATTATTTAAGTCTTTTTGTTAAGTCAATATTCGTTGAGAATATTGCTCTCGCATTCTTCCTTGGGATGTGTACTTTTCTTGCCGTATCTAAAAGAGTTGATACAGCTATCGGTTTGGGTATCGCAGTGGTTGTTGTGCAGGCAATTACGATGCCGGTTAACAATTTGATATACCAAAACGTTCTTAAAGAAGGTGCTTTAAGCTGGATGGGATTAGATAATGTTGATCTGACATTCATAGGACTCATCACCTACATTGGCGTTATTGCTGCTATGGTTCAAATTCTTGAAATGACGCTCGATAAATATGTTCCCTCGTTATATAACTCATTGGGAATATTTCTTCCTCTTATTACTGTAAACTGTGCGATTCTTGGTGGTTCTTTATTTATGGTTCAACGAGATTACAACTTTCCCGAAAGCGTCGTTTTCGGATTAGGTTCTGGAATTGGTTTTGCATTAGCGGTTATTGCTTTAGCAGGTATTAGAGAAAAAATGAAATACAGCAATGTGCCCCAAGGGTTGAGAGGATTGGGTATTACTTTTATTACCGTTGGTTTGATGGCAATTGCATTTATGTTGTTTTCTGGAATTCAACTTTAGAGGAATTTAATGGACGGAATTAGTCTGATTATCCTTGGCGTAGTTTTCTTTACGCTTATTGTACTGCTTTTAGTCGGAATTATTTTAGTTGCTCGTTCTAAACTTGTAACCACCGGCAACGTTAAAATCGAAATTAACGAAGATCCCGAACATACTATAACTGTTCCTGTTGGCGGAAAGTTATTGAATGTGTTGGCAGATCAGAAAATTTTTATTCCGTCGGCTTGCGGCGGCGGCGGCACATGCGGTGAATGTAAACTAATTGTTACTGAAGGCGGCGGTGATGTTTTACCTACTGAAAAATCAAAATTATCTCGTGGTCAAATTCGTGAGAATTATAGATTAAGCTGCCAGGTTGCCGTAAAAAACGATATGAAAATTGAAGTCGAACCCGAAGTTTTCGATATTAAGAAATGGGAGTGCACGGTAAAGTCTAACAAAAATGTTGCTACGTTTATTAAAGAACTTGTGCTCGAACTCCCCGAAGGTGAAAATGTTGACTTTAGAGCCGGCGGTTATATTCAAATTGAAGCCCCTCCGCACGAAGTTGATTTTAAAGATTTCGATATTGAAGATGAATACAAACCGGATTGGGACAAATACAATGTGTGGCGTTACAAATCAAAAGTTGATGAAGATATAGTTCGTGCGTATTCGATGGCTAATTATCCCGAAGAGAGGGGAATAATAATGCTGAACGTTCGGATCGCAACACCGCCGCCGAATAAGCCGGATGTTCCTCCGGGACAAATGTCATCCTACATTTTCAATCTTAAACCCGGTGATAAAGTTACTATCTCAGGACCTTACGGCGAATTCTTTGCGAAAGACACAGATAACGAAATGGTATTTGTTGGAGGAGGTGCTGGAATGGCACCGATGCGTTCTCATATTTTCGATCAGTTGAAACGAATAAAAACGGATCGGAAAATGACTTTCTGGTACGGAGCGAGAAGTTTAAGAGAAGTGTTCTATGCGGAAGAATTTGACGAACTTCAAGAAAAACATCCTAATTTTAAGTGGTACTTGGCGCTCTCGGAACCGCTTCCGGAAGACAATTGGAATGGACCAACGGGATTTATTCATCAAGTGCTTCTTGAAAATTATCTAAAAGATCATCCCGCTCCTGAAGATTGCGAATATTACATGTGCGGTCCGCCGATGATGAACGCAGCAGTTATCAAAACTCTTGAAGATCTTGGCGTAGAACCTGAAAATATTATGCTTGACGATTTTGGCGGATAATTGTTATATTAATTCGAATTTGACTCAAAACATTCTTTGAATTATTAAGCGGTGCAGCTTCTTTTTGAAATTTTGTACCGCTTTAGTTTTATCAGTCGATTCTCATTACGAACTTTAAAACAAAGTGAGGTCATTTATGAAAACCGCAGCAGAATTACTACAAGAAAAAGGAAATGAGATATTCAGTGTTCCACCTGATTCAACAATATATGATGCTCTGCAATTAATGAACAAAAACAACATTGGAGCTATGCTTGTTGAAGAAAACGGCAACATTATCGGTATTTGGACTGAAAGGGACCTTACACGGAATATGCTGAGAGATGGTTTCGATATCAGAAAAACAAAAATTAAAGATGTAATGATTTCCGACCTCATTAAAGTTCCTCACGATTGTACTACTTATAAAATGATGGATATTTTTCTCGGTAAAAGGCTGCGTCACCTTTTAGTAGAGAAAGAAGGCAAATTTATAGGATTGCTTTCAATCGGAGATGTCATAAAAGCAAATCTAATGGCTAAATCCCAAGAACTTGAAGAGCTTAATAAAATTGTAAGCTTCGAATATTATTCGAATTGGAGATGGAAAAAGAAGTAATGACCATCCGTTTCGGATTTTTTCTATCAATAATTTTATCATTCCTAATTCTCCTAAACTCGTGTAATACGGAAAAACAAGTTGAAGATCCATTTGTTATAAATGGATCAACGATGGGAACATACTATACTGTAAAAATCGTAAAAAATGATTCGCTCTTTACAAAAGAATATTATGAATCTTTGAAGAACAGAATAGATTCGGTTCTATATATTGTTAATCGTCAGATGTCAACATATATGGAAGATTCTGAGATTAGTATATTTAACAGCTTTCAAGATACAGGGTGGTTTCCTATAAGTTATGACTTTGCTTATGTCGTAAAAACTGCACTTGATATTTCTGCAAAGACAGATACAGCACTCGATATATCTGTTGGTCCACTTGTTAACCTCTGGGGTTTTGGACCTGGTAAAGATAGATTAAATAAACTACCGGATTCTCTAGAGATTAAAAACTTATTGAGTCTTGTCGGTATTGGTAACCTAGATATAAGATTAAAACCGCCGAGTATAAAAAAAGCAATTCCGGAGATGTATATTGATCTTTCATCGATTGCTAAAGGATTTGGTGTGGATAAAGTAAGTGAATTATTAACTGATGATAACCACAATAATTTTATGGTTGAAATTGGCGGAGAAGTTTTTGCGAGAGGTAGTAATCACTTGAATTCTCCTTGGAAAATTGGAATATCAACTCCTAACGAGACGATGGGTATTAAGAAAATTTTATCTATTGATAATTTTGCGGTGGCAACTTCGGGTGATTATCGTAATTTCATCTCGATTGATAATAAAATATATTCTCACACAATCGATCCAAGAACAGGATGGCCGATTAGACATAATTTAGCCTCAGTAACGGTTATTCACAGTAAATGTATGGTCGCCGATGGTTTTGCGACTGCTTTTGAAGTGCTTGGCGCAGAAAGATCACTTAAATTAGCAGAAAAATTGAAACTTCCCGTTTATCTGATTGTCAGAGATGATAACGAGTTTATTGAATATATGACTCAAGAATTTACTAATTTTGTAATTGAATAGAAGAATAGAAAGGCGGAAATAATGGAATATATAATTCTTCCGGCAATTTTTTCGATAGCAGTTGTCGGCTTTGGTTTAGCTCTTCACTTCAGTAAATATAAACAAGAAGATAAAGGTTGCTGCGGTGGAGGACACTGCTCTACGGACGGATCTCATAAAACTCACGGATGTTATTCATCAAAACTTGAGTACTTGGATAAAGTTACAAAATAATTAAGCTGCTGTTGCAGCTTTTTTTATAAATATTCACTTCAACTAATTTGAGAACCCATTGAATAGATTCTATAAATTTTTTCTGATATTACTTCCGGTAATTTTCTCTAACGGATGCACCTCGGAAAAAAAGGAAGTACAAGTGCAAGCACCGCTAAAGTATGATCTGAAAATTGCATACAATGTGCTTGAAAATGAAGCAACGGATGACTATGAAATTTATATAATGAATCTTGACGGCTCCGAGAAAAAGAATATATCAAACTCACCATCTGTGGATTGGGTTTATTATTCTTATGAGGGGAAAATTTATTTTCTCTCAGATCGTGATACAACTAAAAGAAAATATTTTCTTTATGAAATGGATCACGATGGTAAAAACATCCGCAGAATATCAAGGTTTCTTCTGAATGATTCATACTTTTCTTCAAGAAATGATGGCGAGGAACTTGTTGTCTCTTCATCAAAAGATGGTAATAGTGAAATTTATATCATTGATCTTGAAGGAAACGAATTAGCGAGACTTACAAACAATAATTATTATGATTCCGATCCTTATTTTTCACCTGACGGTAATCAAGTCGTATTTCGTTCAAAACGAACCGGTATTGATGAACTTTGGATGATGAATTCTGATGGAACTAATCAGTATCAGTTAACACATTATCCGGAAAATGACACTTCAATAATCAAAGATGGTTATCATGCTGGCCCACCTGAATGGGAACCGACAACAAATATGATTTCCTTTGCCAGCAAACGGGAAGGGTTTTATAATATTTATACGATCATGCCTGACGGATCACAGTTAACGAGATTATCTCCGGATAGTTCAAATCAGCTATATCATTCGTGGGGACCATTTGCAGGTGCGCTAACTTATGATAATCGAATAGCAGGTGAAGAAGATTATAATATTTTCATTGCAAATTTTGTATATAATGCGATTGACCAATTGACCGATTCTCCAAAAGCGGAAATGGGACCGCTCTTTGTAAAAGTCTTTAGAGAATTACTTAAGAATTAAAATAAATATTATAGCAAGAAACAACCGGAGTTTATCATGAGATTTCGTTATTCATTTTTTATATTCTTCGTACTTTCATTTGTAATAGTTGCACAGGCACAAGAATCCGAAGAAATTACCGTAGATGAATTAACAGCACACATCAAGTATTTAGCGTCGGACGAACTGGAGGGCAGAAAACCTGGCACATTGGGCGGAAAACTAGCTGCTGAATATATTCGTAACGAATTGAAAAAAAATAGTATAAAATTACTTGGTGAAGACGGTTTTCAAAATTTTGATGTGTTAAAAGGAATTGAAGTAGGTGAGGGGACAAAATTTTTAATTGGTGAAAAAGAATTGGAATTCTCAAAAGACTACTCGCTTTTTCCGATTTCTTCAGAAGGTGACGCAATCTCATCAACCGTTTTCTGCGGTTATGGTTTTAGTATCGACGAAGAAAACCTGAACTGGAATGACTATAAAGATATTGACGTCACAGGGAAATGGGTAATTGTGCTTCGAGGTGCTCCAATTGATTCCACCGGTAGATTTGAGAATTATTCTGCTTTAAGAAAGAAGGCTCTTACAGCCAAAGATAACGGAGCTGCAGGAATAATTTTCGTATCCGGTTTACAGTTTGATCCTGATGATGAACTTGTAGAACTTGATAATTCACGCGAAAGTAATGTTGGAATTCCTGTTCTCCAATTAAAAAGAAATGTTCTCGATGAAATATTTACCGAATTTGAAATATCTGTCGAACAAATGGAAGCTTTTTATGCAGAGAATTTAGCTCCTTACAGTATCGCTCTTGATATACCTTTTGATATTTCTGTGAAAATAAAAAAATTGACCGATAAAACTCAAAATATAATTGCAATTGTTGAAGGATCAGATCCTATCCTTAAAGATGAATATATTATTATCGGAGCACACTACGATCACCTTGGTATGGGAGGTCCCGGTTCGGGATCACGCCGTCCAGACACAATAGATGTTCATAACGGAGCAGATGATAATGCTTCAGGGTCCGCAGCAATTCTGGAGATAATTGAAAAAATTCAAGCCAATGCTTCTGAATTTAAACGGAGTATAATTTTTGTCGCATTTGCTGCTGAAGAAATGGGATTGCTCGGATCAAAATATTTTACAGAGAATCCTCCTGTACCGTTGGAAAAGATAAAGTTTATGATAAATCTTGATATGGTTGGAAGACTCAATGAAGAAGATAAATCAATATCGATTGGAGGTACAGGTACAGCAGTAGGTCTTCCCGAATTGATAAATGATGTTCTAAATAGTTATGAAATGAAAGCAACTCTCTCTCCCGAAGGATTCGGTCCTTCGGATCATGCTTCATTTTATGCTAAAGATATTCCCGTAATGTTTCTTTTTACAGGTATTCACGATGATTATCATACTCCCGAGGACGATTGGGACAAGTTGAATTTTGAAGGAGAAAAATTAGTTTCGGATTTTGCGTATTCTATCATTGAGAGAATTTCAAATCTTGATCTCAGTTTAGTTTATCAGGAAGCCGGTCCTAAAGAGAGAAGCAGTGAAACAAGAAAATTTAAAGTTACCTTGGGAATAATGCCAGATGTTGCTGCATCGGATTCGAGAGGTCTAAGAGTCGACGGTGTTATTAAAGATCGACCTGCGTTCTATGCCGGAATGAAGAAAGGTGATGTTATCATTTCAATGGACGGGAAGGAAGTTGGCGATATTTATGATTATATGAACCGTCTCTCATCTTTCAAACAAGGACAGAGAATCACTGTTGAAGTTTTACGAGGGGAGGAAAAGGTTATTTTAATTGTAGAATTATAGTCCATACAATGTTGATAATATTAACCGGTGAGATCGGAACAGGTAAAACTACAAAGTTGAAAAACTGGTCTGAAAAAAATCCCGAGTTTAAAGGTATACTTCAATTAAACATAAATGGAAGACGAATTCTTTGTGATGTTTCAACCCAAGAATCGAAAGAATTATCCACTAACAGTATAAGCAATACAGTCCAAATCGGAAAATACAAATTCGACATCAAAGTGATGCAGTGGGGAAGTGATATTTTGGAAAAGCTGCTCATTGAAGAATATCCGAAAATAATCGTTGATGAATATGGAAAACTAGAGATCGCAGGTGAAGGACTTGAACCAACAATTGGTAAACTTATTAATAAATCCCTTATTGGCTCATTAGACTTGATTTTAGTAATCCGGAAAAATCTACTTGAAGATTTTTTAAAAAAATATTCAATAGCTGAAAATAATTTTAAATATTTTTATGATGTTTATGAAGATTAAATATCTGAATATTGGACAACCGGAAGAACACTTCTGGAACGGTGAAAAAGTTGTTACATCAATCTTTAAAAAATCAATCGACCGACCAGTAAAAGTTAATCAACTTGGCATCGTTGGAGATACTCAAAGTGACAAGGAACATCACGGTGGGATGTTTAAAGCGGTTTATGCATATCCATTTGAGCATTATGAAATTTGGAAAGAAAAATTATCCCAGACGATATTTGATATCCCTTCGTTCGGAGAAAATTTAACTACTATCGGAATGTTTGAAAAGGAAGTCCTAGTTGGAGACGAATTTAAAATTGGATCTGTGATACTCAAAGCAACAGAGCCGCGACTTCCTTGCAGAAGATTGAACATAAGATTGAATAATAGAGATGCAGTAAAGATTTTCAGTGATTTAAGACTCCCCGGTATTTATTTTTCCGTAGTGCAGGAAGGTACTATATTACCCGAAGACGATATTGAATTAGTTTTCCGTGATGAAAATAGTATTTCGATTTATGATATCAATAATCTGTTTTTAAGCCGTACCGGAGATAAATCTCTTATAGAGCAGGCTTCAAAGATTCCTTATTTGAGGGAAAAGTGGAAACAGCGTTTTGAAGATATATTGAAAACACAAAGTAATTTGAACGAATGAAGTACAAAGTAGCATTATTCGACGCAGACGGAACTCTATTTGATTACGATAAAGCAGAACTCGAAGCCTTGCAAGATACCTGCGAATCTCTTCAATTGGAATGTAGCATTAATTTTATCGAACTCTACAAAAAATTTAATTCCGGTGTATGGAGAGATTTTGAAAGCAAAAAGATTGACACCCAAACGCTTCGCTGGAAAAGATTTCAATTACTTTTTGATGAATTGAAAATTGATATTGATCCGAAGTACGTAAGTACACTTTATCTCGATTATCTTTCACAAAAATCCTACTTATTTGACGGTGCAGAGGAGTTGATAAAAAACCTTTATCAAAGAATAAAGATGTCAATAATTACTAATGGTATATCAGAGGTACAACGCCGCCGCATCGGATTATCAGCAATAAATATTTTTTTTGATCACATAATAATATCTGACGAAGTTGGTTCCCCAAAGCCCGAATCAATGATATTCGAAAAAACATTAAAATTTTATAAGGGTATTGAAAAAAATAATGTGATAATTATTGGCGATAATCTGGAATCAGATATCAAAGGTGGGATTAATTTCGGTATCGATACGTGCTGGTTTAATCCAAATAAAATAGAAAACGACTCCGGGATTGAAGCAAACTTTGAAATCTCAGATATACGTGAGTGCTTAGAGATAATTGATTGAAAGATTTTTATTCAAATTTACTAGGACTGACTGTCATTAAGTACTACTAATTTGATTTAAACCCAACCCCGTAATTTACAAGCTTCGGCAACGCGTGCAACTCCCACCGCCATCGCAGCTAATCTAGGATGTACTTTCTTATCTTTGATCGCTTCTTGAACTGTATGGTAAGCTTTTGAAATTTTCTTATCCAGTCTTTGTTGAATCTGTTCTTCATCCCAAAAATATGAATACTTATCCTGAACCATCTCAAAGTATGAAACAGTGACACCGCCGGCACTTGCCAAAATATCCGGGATAACGTGAACTCCATTTTTATTCAAAATAAGATCAGCTTCGGGTGTTGTTGGACCATTAGCTAATTCACTGATTATTTTAGCTTTAATCCGACCTGCATTAGCGGAAGTTATTGCATTCTCGAGAGCTGCGGGATACAATATTTCAACATCGAGTGTAAGTAGTTCGTCATGATGAATTGATTTTGACCCGGGGAAATTTTTTACTGATCCGGTTCTTAATTTGTGCGTAACTAATTCTTTTGGATCCATGCCGTCCGGATTATAAATAGCTGCCCTTGAATCGCTTACCGCTATTAGTTTTCCTCCGCCTAAAATTTCTTGATGAAGCAAAGCAGCTCTTTGTCCTGCATTTCCAAAACCTTGTATTGCATAAGTTTTAGTAGGATCAAATCCATATACTTTGCAAGCTTCTCTAACATTAATAACTCCACCACGAGCAGTCGCATCGCGCCTTCCTTCGGTTCCGCCCACTTGCTGCGGTTTATCGGTTAAAATACCCGGTTGATGTTTATTTATAATAATTTCGTATTCATCCATCATCCAAGTCATTGTTTGCGGATTAGTGTAAACATCCGGTGCTGGTATATCCCTTTCAATTCCAATTATAGGTGCAATAGCTCGAATATAACCGCGGGAAACTGATTCTAATTCACGCTCGCTCATGTTTTTAGGATCGCAGCAAACACCGCCCTTACCTCCTCCAAGAGGCAAATCAACAACTGCAGTTTTCCAAGTCATCCAGCAGGCTAATGCTCTTATCGTATCAACAGTTTCATCAGGATGAAATCTAATCCCTCCTTTAGCCGGTCCACGCGCAGTATTGTATTGTATTCTCCAAGCATGAAAAATTTTGACCTTACCGTTGTCCATTCTAACCGGGTATGTGAATTTAAATTCTCTTTGAGGATTAATTAACAGTTCGACTGTTGCTTGATCTAGATTAAGTAACTTAGCTGCTTCGAGAACTTGCTGCTGTGCCACCTTGAATGAATTGTAAGATTCCATCAGGTTATTCCTCTTTTTTATCTTCTTCTTTTGATAAATTGTTTTTAGGAGGCGATTTTTCTATATCGTCCAAGATTATTCGGTACCAACAATTTTTGCACATTAATGCTCTATCTACACTTAGCAGCACCTGCTGCCATGGACTGAGTTTATGTCCGCAGTGAGGGCAGTGATCAATTACTGTTTTTTTATCTTTATTTTCTTCGGCCAATTTCAGCCTCCGGCTTAAGAATTATCCCTTTGTTTTTGTGTCCGTTCATTTTAACCAAAATTGGGTTTTTAAGTTCTATATGTTTTGTAAAAACCTTACTTTCAGTATTAGTCTGAGATTTTAACCAAGCCCAATCAAGATGACCTAATTTATTAGAATCAACTGTAAAATATCCGATCATAAATGATGTAATATTTTGAAAAAAGTGTGTACCTTGAGACGGCATGACGGAAAATTCCTTAAAACCGGATTCCACAATTACTTTTGCTCCTGCAATTTGCTCCCAAGTAACAGGAATACCCAGCCACGGATCTAATGAACCCCATCTTCCAACTCCAATCAACAGATAAGGTTTATTCTCTTCCAAAAGTTTTGAGTTAAAATAGCTCACTTCTTTTGCGACTTCTATACTTCTTGATCTTTCAAATTTGTCATAATCTACATACACAATATTTTTTATATCATTAATTAACCCGTTTCCAAGAACTTGTGTGCTGTAGCAAATTATATCTTCTTTTTTAGTGTCTTCTATTGTTAGTTCCTCTACTTCATGATTAATTACCAACGGTCTCATTTGTAGTATTCCGAACTCTTTCAGGTTGTTTTGATCAGGTGTCATATTTACCGCAAATTCTATTTCAACGGGTGTTCCCATTCCCCATGTACCCATATCTAAAAGAAGTTCTAAAATTTGGGGTAGGGGAAAAAGTTTGTTCCGTAGAATAGGTCCGAAAGTAACCAATCTACTTCCTTCTCTGCTTAACCCGTCGTAAATTCTATCATTTTCTGCTGAATGAACCGATCCAACGTAGTGAAGCGTTCCATCGCTTTCAGCAGTATCCAAATCAAATTTTTTCAAAAGCATATCATGTGTTTCATAACCAAATTCAGAATTACCGTCTAAAAGAAGCGCGTAAAAATCTTTTTGACTACTATTTAATGATTCCTTAACTGATGAAAACTGCAGCAGGTCGGTCGGATATTTAGGACAAAATCTAACAGTATTGCCGCCATCAACAACGGTTTTTCCTAAACCAAGCGCCACAGAAATTATTCCATCCGTAGATTTTTGCGGGGAGATTGGATAGAAATTATACGATTTAGCAACGCCCGAAAAATCCGGGTAAAATCTATTTTGATGAGTGTTCCCAACCATTCGCTGAATTATAACGGCCATTTTTTCTTCTTCTAATCGATAGGACGTTACTTTTATATAATTTTTTGCACTTTTGTAGAATGTTGAGGCATATACTCTTTTTATACTATTAAGCAGATCGTTTAATCGGATAAGTGCATTTGAGTGAATGTTCGGAATCATATACGTTTCATAAACACCGGCGAAAGGATGGTATTGAGAATCTTCAAGCAAACTGGAAGATCTAATCGCGAGTGGTGATCTAACAATATCCAAGAAAGCAGCAAGTTCACCCAAAATATCTTCCGGAAACTTCCCGGCTTCAAGAAACTTTTTGGTTATTTCAGTATCATCATCACAATTTAGTGCAAACTTTTTCAGGTTATTTTCTTCAAGGAACTGATCGAAAACATCCGTACCTATTACAATTCCAGACGGTACGGATATTTGTATGTTCTCAAAACTATCCCTTACGTTATAGTTGTTTATTAATGTATTAACAAAACTTAGACCCCGAGCTTTACCTCCGAGCGATCCTCCTCCTATTCTCGCGAAACTGCTTCCGGGATCAAATGTTTCTTTTGAGAAATCAGTTATAATTCCTCTTTGCCTGAAACTAATATAATTCAATACAGCTTTTATTAAATATGATCTGAGGTCTTCAACAGTCTTATAATCCGAAACTTTTCTTGGACGAAGTTGATGAGCTAAATAAAATTCTGTTCTGGCTTTTAACCAATTAGAAAAATGATTTCTCTCTGCGTGGTATTTTATACTTTCTGCAGGTACGGATTTCATTTGCTCAACAAGAGACTTTAAGTCAAAAGCTCTTCCGACTTCCATACCGTTTTCGGATCTAAAAATGAAGTCGCCAAAACTGAAATAATTTACCATAAATTGACGAAGTTCATTTAGAAGAGTGGGTGAATCCTTCATTATAAATGATGTTTTGTATTCGAGTGCGCTTTCTTCATTTTCGGGATTATGCGAAAGCAAAAGTATAGGTATATCACTTTGTTGAGCTTTTACACTTGAAGCGAATTTTATCCCTGCCTGAGGATCCTGAATTCCATTATGAGGGAAATCTATATCAGAAATTACACCTAAAATAAATTCTTTATAACTTGTATAGTAGTTCCAAGCCTCTTCATAATTAGAGCATAGGAGGATTTTAGGTCTAGCTCTCATTCTTAAAAACTTGTGACTTAGATTTATTCCTTCTGAAATTAATCTTTGAGACTGTTTCATCGTTTCTGTATAAATTATCGGCAGAAACGAAGAATAATATCTTACATTATCTTCGATTACTATTATACTCTGGACTCCGACTATTTTTGTGTCGTGAGCAACGTTTGCGCGGTCCTCAAAATATTTTATAATTGCGATTATAATTCTAAAATCGCCCTGCCAAACAAATATTTTATCAAATACTTCAGTGTTCTTGTTTAACAAAAGATATTTTAATTCTTTGTTGTCGTGAGCCAATAAAACAACCGGAATATCTAAGCCGGATTCTTTAACTAATTTAGCAAGTTGAGTTGCATGCATATCTTCGATATGAAGTGTCGTAATAATTAAATCGAATCTTTTTTCTTCCTTGGCAAGTGCTATTGCATCAGAACCGCTTGAAACTCTTGTCAACTCTGGGGAATGGCTTAACTGCAACCCTTGGTATTCATTCCGAATAAGTTCGTAGAGTCTGCCATCTTCTTCATAGAGATAAAGATCATAAAGGCTTGAGACCAAAAGAATATCCCGGATACGAAACCTCATCAAGTTTTGAAAACCTTGAAATCGATTTCCGTAACCATGCTCGATCCACATCGAATCCGTTTGATCCGGTACTGATTCTTTCATATAATCCGAAAGATATTATAAACAATTAAATATATGAAAAAAGAAGCTGCCTCAAAAGACACTGTATTTATAAACAAAAGTATTTTCTTTTGAGGCATACTCTAAAACAATAATAACAGGAATTAAACAACACCTTGATCAATCATAGCATCGGCAACTTTTAGGAACCCTCCGATATTTGCGCCGTTGACGTAATTACCCGGCGTTCCGAAACGGTCTGCATTTAGCACACAAGTTGCATGTATATTTTTCATAATCATTCTTAATCTTTCATCTACTTCCTCACGTGTCCAAGGCAAGCGCATACTGTTTTGCGACATTTCCAGCCCGGATACCGCAACGCCTCCTGCATTTGCAGCTTTCCCGGGACCGTAGAGAATTTTATTATCTAGAAAGAGATTTACACCTTCAATAGTTGTAGGCATATTAGCGCCTTCGCTAACTACATAAACCCCATTGTTCAAAAGATTCTGTGCATCCTTTTCATTTATCTCGTTTTGAGTTGCGCTAGGGAAAGCACATTCAGCTTTGTGGTTCCAAAGAGGGTTGTACTCCATCTTAGGATCTAATTCAGTATAAACCGCATTTTTAAACTTATCAGTATATTCCTTAATCCTTCCTCTTCTTACATTTTTAAGATGCATTACGAATTCCAATTTCTCTTCGCTAATCCCTTCTTCATCATAAATGTAACCATTGGAATCGGAGAGTGTCACAACTTTGCCACCGAGAGAGTTAATTTTTTGCACAGTAAATTGTGCAACATTCCCGCTGCCGGAAACGAGACAAGTTTTACCCGCTAATGTTTCATTTTTTGTTCCAAGCATTTCGGCAGCAAAATAAACTGCGCCGTAACCTGTGGCTTCAGGTCTAATTAAAGAACCTCCCCAGTTTAGTCCTTTTCCGGTTAGAACACCGGTAAATTCATTTCTTAATTTTTTATACTGTCCGAAAAGATAACCAATTTCCCTTCCGCCCACACCGATATCTCCGGCGGGAACGTCAGTGTTGGGTCCTATATGCCTGTAGAGTTCACTCATAAAAGCCTGACAAAATCTCATTACTTTTAAATCACTTTTACCTTTTGGATCAAAATCCGAACCGCCTTTTCCGCCGCCCATTGGTAATGAGGTTAAACTATTTTTAAAAACTTGTTCGAATGCAAGAAATTTTAAAATGCCAAGGTTTACCGAAGGGTGGAATCGCAAACCACCTTTGTATGGACCGATTGCACTATTCATTTCAATTCTGAAACCGCGGTTGATATGAACCTCGCCTTGTTCATCCACCCAAGGAACGCGGAAAGTAATCACTCTTTCCGGTTCTATAATTCTTTCCAACACTTTTGCCGCACGGTATTCGGGATGTCTGTCTAATACAATAGAAATTGATTCCGTCACCTCTTGCACTGCTTGATGAAATTCTGGTTCTGCAGGATTTTTTGCTATTACTTCAGCCATTAATTCTTTTACATACTCAGACATTTTGATATTCTCCAGTTAGTTATTTAGGTGATTGATTTTACTGATAAGAAATTAGATGAATTTAGATGTCTGCGGTAGAATAGATTCTATGAAATTTTTGTAACAATTTTTGTTACATGAGTAGATAATAATTGAAGGATAATTACATTTTTTAATACAAAAGTTTGTTCCTTAAAACATATTGAGTCAACTCTACATTTGATTTTAAATGAATCTTCTCAAATATTCTATTTCGATAACTGTAAACCGTGTTTGTGCTGATGTTTAATTCATTGGCAATTTCTTCGGCTGATAAACCGGCAGCTATTTTCAACATAACTGTGTATTCACGATCTGAAAGAATTTCGTGAGGGAGATTATTTTTAGACGTGTTCATAAATTCAGCTAATTTATCGGCTAATAGGGGACTTATATATTTCCCACCATTATAGATTTTTCGAATTGCGGTTATTAAATCCGTTGGGGCACTTACTTTTTGGAGATATCCCGAAGCCCCGGCTTTTATTGCTCTAACTCCGTACTGTTCTTCGCTGTACATACTTAAAATGAGAACAGGGATATGAGGATATTGCATGGTAATTTCTTTAGTGATTTCAATTCCCGATTTTTCAGGAATATTTATATCCATTACAACTAAGCTGCATTGAGTGTTTTTAAGGAGTGAAATTAATTCAGGGTAAGAACTTGCTTCGCCGGAAATATTTATGTCCGAAACCTCAGCAACAATTTGCTTTAAACCCTCGCGTACAATTGCATGATCATCAACAATTATGATATTAATCATCTGTGTATTTTTAAATTGGTAATTCCAAATTTACTAAAGTACCGCTTCCCATCGAACTTTTGATAACCAAATTTCCACCAAGAATTAATGCTCTTTCTTTCATCCCAAGGATTCCCAAAGATTTAGGATTGTTTATTTGGTTTAAAGTAATTCCTTTCCCGTTATCTTTGATAGCTAAACTTAATTTACTATCGTTAAGTTTTATTCTGATGTCTATTTTATTCGCATTTGAGTGACGTGCTGCATTTGTTAATGCTTCTTGAAAGATTCTGAACACTGCAATTTTCTTTTCGGGAATCAAAAAAATATCATCATTTGGAATGTCTAATACACAATTGATCTTAGTTCTTTTGGAGAATTCATCTATTTGCCATTCCATTGCCGGTAAAAGACCAAGATCATCAAGAATTCCGGGTCTGAGTTTCTCGCAAATTCTCTGTACAGATACTACAGATGAATCAATAAGGTTGGTTATTGAATCAAATTTTTCTTTCAACTCAGGATGATCGGGTGAGATCTTCTTTTCTAAAAGGGATGTTTGGATTTTAAGCACTGTTAATACCTGACCGAGTTCATCATGTATTTCTCTAGAAATATTCTTTCGTTCTTCCTCACGAATAGATTGAAGATGAATTGCTAGGTTTCTTAAATTTTCGCCTGTTTTTAACAAGTCATCTTCATACTTTTTCCTTTCAGTTAAATCACGGGCAATAAAGACAATAGCTTGCCGGCTTCCGTAATCGAAAAGATAAGAGTTTATTTCGGTGAATAACTTCTTTCCTAATTTAGAATTTAGTACGGTGGGAAAAATACATTTGCCTTCTTCAAGTAAAATTTCTATGAGTTCAATTTCTTTCGGCTCATTGTTCTCGAAAAATAAAACGGAAGGGGAGAGGGTTAAAAGATCGTGCTTCTCAATCCCGAGGCGTTTTTCAGCTTCGGAGTTTACATCAAAAAAATTACTGATTGTTTTGCCATAATTTAGATAGCATAAGAATATAGCATCATTTGTGTTATTGAAAACTGTTTTATAATGATTGGCGTTCTCTAAAATCTCATTTTCATATTGCTTTTGTGTGGTTATGTCATCAACGAAATGAATTATATATTTATCTGTTCCTTCATACTTTGTTATGAATTTACTCCTTAACCATTTTATATTACGATTTGAAGTTATTTTATGTTCAATTTGATAGGGTGATTCTATATCGAATTTGTTACAGTATAGTAAAGAAATGATTTTTTCAGATATATTGAATTGAGTGAATGATAAAATACTTTTGCCTAAAATTTCATCCGGATCGCACCTAAAATAATCTGCATAAATGTTGTTGCAAGATTTTATAGCTCCAATGTTGTCAACCACAGCCGCACCGAAAGGAAAACTTTCCAAAATTAACCGTGAAAAATTAACATCCGCCATATTAAAATCATTCATATTTATCAATAATTAATCAAACTGATAAACCGGGTTTCAATATAATTCCTTGATTTTGGTGTCCATTTATTTTAACAGAGATTGGTTCTTTGAACTCCAAATGTCTTGCAAAATTAAATTCTTCAACAGCTTCTTGGCTAAGCATCCATTCCCAGTCAATAAAAGCAGATTTATCAGTTGAGTTAACTGTAAAATATCCTACTCTGAAGCTCGTAATATTTTGAAAGAAGTGTGATCCCTGTGAAGGTGTGACGTTAAAGTCTTTAAATCCAGACTCAACAATTGTACATGCCCCGGAAATTTGATCCCAGGTCACCGGGATACCCAGCCAATGATCAAAAGAACCCCATCTTCCGACTCCTATAAGGATATAAGGTCTTTGCCGCTTAAGTAATTTTTTGTTAAACTGACTAATTTCATAAGCGACCTCACTACTTTTGCCTCTGTCAAATTTATTTATATCAACCACAATCAGATCATAGATGCCATGAAATGATCCATTCCCCAACACTTGTGAACTTCTACAAATTAAATTTTCCTTAGGGTATTCCTCTAATTTTAATATCTCAACTTCACGGCTTATTACTAAAGGACGCATTTGTAAGAATGCAAATTCTTTCGGGCTAACATTCATATTTACAGCAAATTCAATTTCAACATACGTTCCCATTCCCCACGTGCCTAATTCTAAGAGAAGATCAAGAATATCTGCCAAAGGAAATACCTTATGTTTTAAAATAGGAGAGAAAGTTACAACTCTTTTTCCGGCACGCGAAATACCATCGTAAACTGCATCGTTTTCTGGTGAGTATGTTGATCCAACGTAATTAAGTGTTTGATCTTTTTCGGCGGCAGACAAATCATATTGTTTAACGAAAATTTCCGGATCTTGCTCAATACTAACTATCTTTGTTTTTAAGTCCAAAGCATAAAAACTTTGTTGAGCATTTCTAATAGTCTCTTTAGTTGAGAAAAACTGTAATAGATGTCTCGGAAATTTCGGACAAAACCGAACTGTTTCTCCACCCTCTACAACGGTTTGTCCTAAACCAAGCGCCACAAACGCAATTCCATCCTGAGATTTTTGAGGAGGTACCGGGTAAAAATTATATGATTTAGCAACACCGGCAAAATCGGGATAAAATCTCGACTGATGTTTTGAGCCAATCAATCGCTGAACAATTACCGCCATTTTTTCTTCCTCAAGCCTATATGATGTTGCCTTCATATAATCTTTAGCTGAACTTAGGAACTGGGAAGCATAAACACTTTTAATCGCTGTTAAAAGTTCATCTAATCTTATTTCCGGATCGGGATCGTTGTTGGGAATCATAAAAGTTTTGTACACACCGGCAAATGGTTGGAACTGTGAATCTTCAAGAAGACTAGAAGATCTAACTGCTAAAGGCTCGTTTATTATTTCAAGAAACTCTCTAAGTTTATTTAATATATCTTCTGGAAATATAGATGCTTCGCGAAAAGTTTTTGAAATTAGATTATCGTCATTTTCATTCAACGCAAAGTTGAACAGTTTATTATCTTCAATGAATTGATCGAATACATCTGTTGCTATAACAATTGCGGAGGGAACAGATATTTGAATTCCGGGATATCTGTTATGCAGTTCATAGTTGTTTATAAGTGTATTTATAAAACCCAAACCTCTGGCTTTACCACCTAAAGATCCGCCGCCTACACGTGCAAAACTATTATTAGGGTCAAAGGTAACTTTATTGAAATCGGTTACAATTCCTCTCGTTCTAAGTTGTTGATAAAGGACAAGTGAATCGATAAGATTTTGACGTAACGCATCGTTTGTAGGAAAGTCGCTTAGCTTACGCGGACGAAGTCGATCGGCAAGCCAAAATTCTGTTCTTGCTTTTAACCAGCGGGAAAAATCATTTCGCTCTGAGTGAAAAATTAGTGATTCATCCGGAACCGTTGCTAATTGTTCTTCCAGTTGTCTTAGATTTGATGCTCTCGAAACTTCACTGCCATCCGGGAGACGAAAAATAAAATCACCAAAGCCGAAGTTTTCCAGAATAAAATTTCTCAAATCGTGAAGAAGTCGAGGCGAACCTTTGAGTAAAAAACCGACTTCAATTTCCTTTGCCCGTGCTTCATATTCAGGATTACTAGACTGAAGAAGTATGGGAATATCGTGATGCATTTTTCTGACTTCCATTGCAAATTTAATTCCGGCTTCGGGATCGCGGATTCCTTCCCGCTTAAAATTTATATCTGTGATTACACCAAGTGTATATTCGTGATACTTTTCGTAATACTCCCATGCCTCTTCGTAAGTAGTGCATAAAAGAATTTTTGGACGAGCTCGCATCCTTAAATATTTGTGTGTAAGATTCACACCTTCAGAAAGTAAATACTGAGACTGCTTTAATATAACTTTATAGATCAACGGGAGATAAGTAGAATAAAATTTTACATTATCTTCGACAACAATGATGCATTGAACTCCCCCAGTGCGAGTGTCATTCTCGACATTAAACTTATCTTCTATGTATTTTATTATTCCTATCAGCAATCGATAATCGCCTTGCCAAATAAAAATTCTATCAAATACTGAAACATCGTAATGCGTTTGTATTTCTTTTCGCTCACGGTTATCATAAGCAAGAAGAATTATCGGTGTGTCTATTTCCAATTTTCTTACTTTGTTTACAAAATTGATTGGGTGCATATCCTCAATGTGAAGAGTTGTGACAATAAGATCAAAAGCGCTCTTCCCGTTGTTCATTAATTCAATTGCTTCGGATGCAGTAGTTACTGCGGTGAGTTCGGGGGCATGACTCAAATTTAGGTTTTGATATTCTTCGCGTATAAGTTCATATAATCTTCCGTCTTCTTCAAAAAGGTAATTATCATAAAGACTTGAAACAAGGAGTATATCACGAATTTTATAACGCATCAATTTCTGGAAGCGCTTGATTCTTTGACCGAACATACTCTTTAAACTGAGTTGTTCGAGCTTATTCATCTTCATAGGCGATTATTTTTTGATATAACATGCGGTTAAAATATAATAAAAAAGGCAATCGATTCAATTTATTTTATAATAAATATCGACTGCCTTTAAAGTTAGTTACTGATGTAAAGATTATACAACGCCTTGATCAAGCATTGCATCTGCAACTTTCAAGAATCCAGCAATATTTGCTCCAACCACATATTTCTCAGGTTTCCCGAATCTTTCGGCAGTTTGAACGCAAGTATCATGAATGTTTTTCATAATTTGCTGAAGTTTTGCATCAACTTCATCTCTCAGCCAAGGGAGTCTCATACTGTTTTGGGTCATTTCCAAACCGGATGTTGCAACTCCGCCGGCGTTTGCCGCCTTGCCCGGAGCATAAAGTATTTTTGAACTATCAAATACTTTATAACCTTCAATTGTAGTAGGCATATTTGCGCCTTCACATACGCACATGCAACCATTTTTCACTAATTCTTTTGCATCGTTTCCATCGAGTTCGTTTTGAGTGGCACAAGGCATGGCAACATCAACTTTTACTCCCCAAGGACGTTTACCGGGATGAAATTCAACTTTAAATTCTTTTGCATAAGGTTCTACGATATCCTGTGCCGATGCTCTAAGCTTTAACATATAATCAATCTTTTCGCCAGAGATACCATCTTTATCATAAATAAATCCATCAGGACCTGATAGAGTAACAACTTTTCCACCAAGTTCATTTATTTTCATAACGGCTCCCCAAGCTACGTTTCCGAAACCGGAAACAGCAACTGTTTTGCCTTCAAAATCTGTACCTCTTGTTTTCAGCATTTCTTGAGCGAAATATACCGCACCAAATCCGGTTGCTTCAGGACGAATCAATGAGCCGCCCCAGTTCAATCCTTTACCGGTCAACACCCCAGTGAATTCATTTCTCAATCTTTTGTATTGACCAAACAAATAACCAATTTCTCTTGCACCGACACCAATATCACCGGCAGGAACGTCTGTGTTTGGTCCAATGTGGCGGAACAATTCACTCATAAAACTTTGACAGAATCTCATAACTTCATTATCGCTCTTTCCTTTCGGATCGAAATCAGAACCGCCTTTTCCGCCGCCCATAGGTAATGTTGTTAAACTGTTCTTAAATACTTGTTCGAAAGCTAAAAATTTAAGAATGCCCAATGTAACGGAAGGGTGAAAACGCAGACCGCCTTTGTATGGACCTATTGCACTGTTCATTTCAATTCTGTAACCGCGGTTTACTTGAACTTCGCCCTGATCATCAACCCACGGAACTCTAAAAGTAATAACACGTTCCGGTTCAATCATTCTTTCTAATATTTTTGCGGATCTGTATTCCGGATGTCTTTCAAGAACAATTTCAAGCGATTCCAGAACTTCTTCAACTGCTTGATGAAATTCCGGTTCACTTGGGTTTTTTGCTTTTACTTCACTAATTATTTTTTCGATATACTCTGACATAACAACTCCAATAAATTTTGTATGATTTACTTCTTTCTATATAAGGACAAACATAACTTAATTTGTATATGAAACTTAGTGATATTTTACATCAAGAAAAAAGAAAACCGACGAAAAAGGGGATTTTTACCAAAAATTGTTACTTTTAGCTGTGTAGCTCACAATTTGTTTGATTAAGATTAAATATCCAATTTTGGGCTTGGTTTGAAGTTTTGCACCGGTTTACTTAGTTAATCTAATCTTTATAAAAAAAAACGATAATTCAGGTATTTATCAATAATATTTTTCCCTCTCTATTTTTCCTCGATTGAAAGAAAAATAAATTCCTAGAGCACTAATTGCAGAAAAGCAAATAAATGAATATTTCATAGCTTTTAAAAATACTGTATTTGAAACCATCTCAATTGCTTTACCATTAAACATAAACGAAAAAAAAAGTGCAGCTATGGTCATGCTAGTTATTTGACCGACCACTCTCATTGTTGCGGCAGAACCGGAGGCTAATCCATATTGCGAATTATTTACAGAGCTCATAATTGTATTCATATTCGGAGAGGAGAAAAGTGCAAATCCAAGTCCAACCCAAAGCAGCATCGTAATTATTAACCACACGGGTGTGCTTTCTGAAAACAAGGCAAAAATTGCCAAACCAATTGTGCACATTGTCATTCCGATAGTTGTTAAATATCTGGGCTGTAATTTATCTGACAATGTACCGGCAAAGGGAGAGAATATAGTCATCATAAGCGGCTGTGCCACAAGCAATGTCCCGGCATAACTTGGAGAGAATCCTTTAAGTTTTTGTAAATATAAACTAAGTAAAAAAACAATAGCAAAAGTTGCGCTGTAATTAATCAAAGCGGCAAGGTTTGAGTAAGCAAACAGTCTATTTTGAGTAAATAGTCTTGTATCAATTACCGGGTAATCAGAATTATTTTCGATTCTCCAAAAGATAACAACAGAGAGTAATCCCGCAGCAAACATTATCCATCCTTGAAACAATGGAATTTTTGAAGAACCGTAAGTAAGTAAAAGTAAACCAATCATATACCAAATAGATTCTTTAAATTCAATCTTCTGATATTCAGTTTTTGCCGACTCATCTTTCCCTAAGAAAAGGAAAGTTAATAAAGTAGTAAAAATACCGAGCAAAGCAGAAATATAGAATATTGATCGCCATCCCATAAATTGAGTTATAAAGCCGCCGGCGAACGGTCCAAAAGCCAATCCCAAATAAACTGCCGAGACAGAAATTCCAAGAACTCTCCCTCTATATTTTTGAGGGAAAGCGGACACTAATATTGCTGGTCCTGTTGTTGTGACAAATGCGGTTCCAATTCCTTGGAGATACCTAAAGACAATAAGCCATAATCCGGAAACAGAAAAACCACATAAGAAAGATGAGATTGTAAAAATTATAACACCAATTTTAAAAAACCGTTTAATACCTTTAACGTCTCCAAGTTTTCCGACCGGGAGGAGAAACATCGCAGTAGCTAAAAGGAATGAGGTTATCACCCAACTTAGAGTTACGGCATCAAGATTAAAGCTTTTTTCGATTGCTGGTAAAGCGATGTTTATTGAGGAGATGAGAAATGTTCCCATAAAGGAAGTTACAGCTACAACCGCAACAATATAGATCTGTGACTTGGAAAGATTCATCAATATAATCACGCCATATTAAAATATGAAACAAAAATAGAAATATATCAGACGAATTGAAATGAATGAGTCAAATAACTCCGTTAATGTAGAATATCGTTTTCAGTTCAGTTACCACTAATAGCAGTCTCTAGTTCTCGAAATTTCTACTATTGAATAAGGCTAAGAAAGGAAATCCCGGAGAATATTCTATAAAAAGAAAGATTAGATTATTTAAATTCCATAATATATTTAATTTAATCATTATTTTTTTTTGTTAATCAATTTATGCCTATTTAAAAGATTCATTCCAATTTGTACAAAAATTATCAACATCAAAAAATCACTAATAACATTAATGCCAACCACTTTTGGAATTCTGCCAACCGGAAAGAGTAATATCCCCAAAATTAAAATCAATGTGTTCGGTAAACTCAGCGAACCTGCTTTTTTCATCGCAATAGATAACATAATAAGACCGATTGGAAATAAGATCCCCGGCATTCTGCTCGTAAAAAACAAAATCGGTTCGCTTAATATTTGTTTAATAACTTCAATATCTATTTGATGAATCAACATTGAACCGGCAGCACGCTCTGAACCGATTATTGTTATGCCGATAAGAGTTCCAAAAATTGCAAGCATTGCGGAAATATTTGAAAATGTTGTGTTGTTAGAAAGCTTGACCATTCCAATTATCACACCAATAAAAGCATAAAAAGAAAACCAGAAAATAATTGAATTAAACCAAAAGTAATCCTCCGGCAGTAGTAGTTTTAACACATCCGAAATTAACATTAGAAGTGGAGCTGAAATAAAGCTGACTGCTAAAATTTTATTTTGAAAATTCGTTTCCATTAATTCTCCTTTGAATAATTCTATTTGATTATTTAATTGGTCTAGGTGCATCAAAGAAATGTTTGTACTTACCCAAAAGTTTACCGACTGCAACTGTGACCGGCATAACAACTTTTTTAACAAAATTCGGAATAATTAACATATCATACTCTGTCTTATATCTTGTTATAAGAAATGCAGTATCAAAGGGGTCGCCTTCAGGTTTTCCGGATTTTGTCATAGAGTTATAAATTCCGGTAAGAAAATAATCCAACGAATTTGGCGGACTTACCCAACCCGAACACTCTAAAATATCATTCCCGGCATTCCAAAACCGGTGTGGTGTTCCTTTCTCAAGCAAAACTGATTCGCCTTCATTTAAGAAATATTCTTCTTTTTCCAAAATCTGATAACCGAGTTTACCTTTATCAACTCTTAAAAATTCATCTTGCTTAAAGTGAACGTGCATAGGAGGTCCGGCGTCGGGCTGAACTTTATTTTTGACTATTACTTTACTTACTCCATTTTCTTTTATAACTGATTCAAAAGTAAGTTCTTCTCCAAACGGATTGGAGATAGTATGCGGAAACATATACGGATACATTGTCTTAAATCCTTTGTTGTTAATAAAAAAAATAGTACATTGTACTAATAAATGCAAGAAAAATTCTTTGAGTGGATTAAAAATATGTCGATGAGAGAAATTATATTATCTACAACATTGGAAATGATAAATAAAGATGGATATGACAAAGTTAAAGTGAGGGATATTGCCAGAAGACTAGATATTAGTCCGGGCAATTTATCATATCATTTTAATAAAAAGGAAGATATACTTTTTGAATTGCTACGAAACTTCAGTAATGAGAATAATCAATATTATGAGGAATTCGATAGAAGTGAAAAAACGAACAAAAATTTGTTAAAAATGCTTAAGAATATCTTCCACAATCAATTTAGATTTAGGGGGATATTTATAGGTAATCAACTTATCCAAAGGGAACTGCAGGAAAATAAGGGATTTAATTATTCCAAAATTGCAGAAAAAAGAATAGAAAGCTTTAGGAATATTTTACAACAGTTGGTTAATCACAACCAGTTGAAAATAGATAAAAGTGAAATCGAATTTCTTCTTTCATTTTTTAGTTTGTTCAACCGATTTTGGCTGGCAGAAGCATTCTTATTAAGAAAAGAAAGAAATGAAAATAAAGTTATTAAACATTACCTCTCTGTTTTAGCAAAACAGTTATCACTTTTCAGCACAAAAAAGGGGAGAGATTCGATTGATGAGTTTTTGGAG
>JAGFIY010000166.1 GCA_024103215.1 Melioribacteraceae bacterium
CCGGTATCTACAAGAAATGTTACCAAAACACCGTTTATTGTCCACGCCGCAAAACAGATTGTAAATGCAAGCGTATTCATAAATAATATTTTGTATGATTTACTAGTTGTTTTTTCTAACATAATTCTTTTATTCAGTAATTATTCAATTGTTACGATTATAGACATAATCCAACACGCTATTAACTTCTCAAGTTGTATAAACGAAATATCTGTCTTATATAGTTCTTTCGTCTAATTATTTTTAGGTTTATGAATAGTCCACTTCGCATCGGGATTCCGGATCTGTTTTCTATCCCAATACCAAATTACTTTTTGATACGGTCGCCATAAATAACTCAATGGGAATACAAGCACGTGAACAAGACGAGTAAAGGGAATAATTAGAAATATTACGAACGCAAGAATTATGTGTAATTGAATAATCAACGGAAGCATAATAACGGCATCAATGTTCGGGCTGAATGTGAAGATTGATTTTAAGTAAGGCGAAAGAACAGTTGCGAACCAAGAGGAGCCCCATCGGAATCCGTAAGCAACCCAAAGTCCCAAGAATATTTCTGTGACTAATAATGCTTCTAAAAGAACATCAATTAAGCTTGTAACTTTTCTCAACCGTGCATCGGTTAGCCGTCTATAAAATAAATTGATCAATCCTAATATCGTTACAACACCGCCGACAAATGCACTGATCTCGAGAATTAATAATCTTACCGGCTTTTGATTCCACGCTAAAATTGAACTTGGGAAAAGAAAAGCAATTAAGTGTCCGAAGAACAAGAACAATATTCCCCAATGAAACGGTACAGAGCCCCAATAAAGCTTCCTTGTTTCCAAAAACTGAGATGACAAGGAAGAAAATTTAAACTTTGTCGCCTTATACCTGTAAATCGTTCCGACAAAAAACATCAACAAGGCAGCATAAGGCAGAGCAATAAAAAATATTACGTTGAACGGAGTCATTTTAGTTTATCCTAATTTTTCTATTTCCAATTCTTTTGTGATCTGATTCGAAAAACTTTTGTCATTGACCGGGATGCCGATAATTTCCGAAAAATCTTTCTCGAGCATAACCAGCAATGTTTGAATAGTTCGGCGGTATATTAATCCGTAAGACTCATCTCTCTCAATTATCGTTCTATGATGTTTGTGATATACTTTGCTCTTCTTTTCAATATGTTTTGAATCAAACTCCGATTCAATTTTTCTCAATGCCGGATACAGTATTAATGAGATAATATCAGCACGTAATTCTTCATCTTCCAATTTTGCGAGTAATCTTAAAACATTGGGAAGATGATCGCTCAATTCATTACCGCATGAATTGTCTGCTTTCTTATGTTCTTTGTTAAGATTAACAAGCAGTTCGCCTCGTTTGTAATCATCACCGAAAAGAACATAGCCGAGGTCAAGAGTTGTTAATGCCTGAACATCGAATGAACGTGTATAAATTTCTTCCCACGATTTCGGATCAGCAGATTTTGCAAAGCGGGAAAAATCGTTAAACATTTTTGCCGCTTCGGGATAATCGGCATCCAAATACCTCTGAACGTTTTCAATTTTACTTTTTAACGAATCACCCGGATAAGCAAACACATCCGCATAAATTTCATAAATCTTATTTACATCGATCTTGTTTAACATTTATAATCCTCTCTGCGGTGTTTCTTTGAAACCGAACCCGGTAGAACCTTTTGTATCGCCGGCAAAGTCCATCATTTCAATCGCCTGTTCTCTATGTGCGGGCGGGATGTTGAAACGGTCATCAAATTTAGCAAGCGATGTTAACCGGTATATATCATCGGCAATTTCAGCCGTTAGTTTCACTTCATTCAATGTGTTGCTTGTTAACTCAGAATCAACATCACCAACCGTTACGTGTCTTCTGTGAACTCTAACTGCAAGCTGTTTTTTAAGGACTTCGATTAATTTTTCTTCACTGCCGGTTCCGAAAAGATTAGCCATATATTTAACAGGGAAGCGAGCTTGTTCAACCGTCTGCATAATTGTTTTTGAAGTTGTATCGTACCTATGATTCTTATCCCAAAACTTCGCAATCGGATCGAGCTTTACCGCCTGTCCGCTGTCATCGGTTGTACTGAGCGAAGCCATAACAGGCAGCATCGGCGGAACGTAGAAAAGCATCGGCAGTGTTCTGTATTCGGCGTGAAGCGGAAGAGCTAATCCCCATTCTTTTACAAATTTATAAACCGGTGAAGTCTGAGCCGCTTTAATTGTTGAATCTGCAATACCGTTTTCTTTTGCATTTCGAATTACTTCCTCATCGAACGGATCGAGTATCAAATTTAGCTGGCTGTCGATTAATTCATCTTCCGGAACTGAAGCAGCCTCTTCAATCTTATCGGCATCGTAAAGTAAAACTCCGAGGTAACGAATTCTTCCGACGCAGGAATGCATACAAGCCGGTGCGTGCCCGGCTTCCAAACGGGGATAACATAAAATACATTTTTCCGATTTACCAGTGTTCCAATTGTAATATGATTTTTTATACGGACAAGCAGTAACGCACATTCGCCAAGCACGGCACACTTTCTGATTTATCAGCACAACTCCGTCTTCGCCCCTTTTATAAATTGCGCCCGAGGGACACGAAGCAACACAGGCGGGATTCAAACAATGATTACAGATTCTCGGCAGATAAAACATTGCCATTTTTTCCAATTGGAACATTGCTTCATGCTCTGCTTTACTAAGATTTTTTAGATTCGGATCACGACGGGCATATTCGGGTGTACCGCTTAAATCATCATCCCAATTCGGTCCGCCTTTTATATCAATTGGCTTACCGGTTACAAGCGAAACCGGTCTTGCAGTCGGCTGATCATCGCCTGCGGGTGATTCGATCAAATCGAGATATTTATATGTCCAAGGTTCGTAATAATCATCAAGCACCGGCAAGTATGGATTGTGAAAAATATTCAGCAGTCCTTTGTATTTACCGGAACCTCTCAATGAAATTTTACTTTGACCGTTTTTCTTCCACCCCCCTTTATAAATATCCTGGTCTTCCCATTTAGTGGGATAACCGGTTCCGGGTTTTGTCTCGACGTTGTTCCACCACATATATTC
>JAGFIY010000033.1 GCA_024103215.1 Melioribacteraceae bacterium
ATCATAAACGCGTTGAAGAGTCAATCGAAGCAATTAAAGAAAAATACGGTAGAATAGATATTCTCTTCAACAATGCTGGAATCTGGAGCACAGGTTCGCTTGATTATTCTGTAGAGGAATACAAAAACGTGCTCGAAACAAATCTTGTAGCACAATATTCGTTCTTAAAAAACACTGTACCTGTTATGAAGAAAAACAAAAGTGGGTATATTTTTAACTTGGCTTCCAGAGCAGGTATTATTGGATTTCCTGGATCCGGCACTTATGTTTCCTCGAAATTTGGATTTGTGGGTTTAAGCAAATCATTGTATGCCGAGCTTGCAGAATATAAAATTAAAGTCACCGCGTTATGTCCTTCATATGTTAATACCGATATGTCAAAGCAGGTCAATCCGCCAATTTCGCGGGATAATATGATACAGCCGGAAGATATTTTAAATACTGTTAGATACCTGCTTACCCTTTCCCATGACTCTTATGTAAAAGAAATAATTATTGAATGCCGCACAAGTTTAAGTTAATGTCTCAATAAAATTTTCCATTTTTCGTTGGCATTTATTCAATTCTTTTAGATATTAAAACGGAAAAAAAAGGTTTTAGGTTACCAACATCTTTTTATGAGAACAATAAAATATTTTCTTATAACTTGTCTGATCTTTCCCGCAAGTGCAATATATCCGCAGTTTAATAATTCAATTAATGTAATGTCGTTCAACATCCGCTATGATAATCCTGACGACGGAATAAACATTTGGGAATACCGGAAAGAAAGTGTTGCATTCTTGATAGAGAGTTATAAACCTGATATTCTCGGAATTCAAGAAGCATTATACAATCAAATTGAATTTCTCTCCGAAAAACTTAATACATATTGTTATACGGGAGTTGGTAGAGACGATGGTGAAAAGGAGGGCGAGTTTTCAGCAATCTTCTACAATTTTGATAAATTTGATTTAATAGAAACTAACACTTTTTGGCTTTCCCATAATCCGGATAAACCTGGAATCGACTGGGGAGCTTGCTGCAACAGAATCGTAACTTGGGCAGCGTTTAAGGAAAAATCATCCGGCAAAATATTTTTTCACTTTAACACTCATTTTGATCATCAGAGTAAAAATGCTAGGATAAATAGTGCAACGCTTCTGGCGGAAAAAATTAACGAACTTGCCGGAGTATCTCCGGTTGTAGTCACCGGTGATTTTAACTCAACTTCGAAATCGGAAGAATTTCTATTGCTGCTCGAGAAAGCATCACTTAAAAACTGTCGTGATTTCAGCGGTAATTTGGAACTAAAAACAGATGATACAACATTTAATGGTTTTGGGGCTTCAACCGATAAAGTGATTATCGATCATATTTTAATTAATCATGGATTTTATTCAACTTTTTACAAAATCGTATACGATAAGATGTACGATAAATTTATTTCGGATCATTATCCTGTTTTAACAAAAATTACTTTCACTAATAAATAATTCTAAGGGGGAATTATGAGGAAATACCTTTTCTTGTTCTTTGCACTCTTTATTTCTGCAAGTTTGCTTTTTGCGGAAGGTGATGAAGATAAGAAAGAAGAAAAAGATCCGTTGAATTCTTCAACTTTCAGCGGTTTGAAGTTTAGAAACATTGGTCCGGCTTTAACTTCGGGCAGAATTGCGGATTTTGCCGTTAACCCGAACAACCACAGTGAATATTACGTCGGCGTGGCTTGCGGTCACGTTTGGAAAACAACAAACAACGGCACAACGTGGAATCCGATTTTTGACAACTACGGTTCATATTCCATCGGATGTCTCGCTCTCGATCCTAACAACGAACACGTTCTTTGGGTCGGCACCGGTGAGAACAACCATCAACGTGCTTTGGGTTACGGCGATGGGGTTTACAAATCTCTTGACGGAGGAAAATCATTCAAAAATATGGGATTAAAAGAATCGCGTCAGATTGGCAAAATTGTGATCGATCCCAGAAATTCTGATGTGGTTTATGTGGCTGCCGAAGGTTCGGCTTGGGGACCGGGAGGAGATCGAGGTCTTTACAAAACAACAGACGGCGGTGAAACTTGGACTAAGGTCCTTGAAATTAGTGAACACACAGGAGTGAACAATCTTGTCTACGATCCGCGAAATCCTGATGTCCTTTACGCAACTTCCGAGCAGAGAAGAAGACATGTTCATACAAAAATCGGCGGGGGACCAGAATCGGCTGTTTATAAATCTGTCGATGCCGGGAAAACCTGGCGTAAAATTATGAAAGGTCTGCCAAGTGTTCATATCGGCGGAATGGGAATAGACATTTCACCTGTTAATCCTGATGTGATTTATTTGATAGTTGAAGCTGCAGAAGATGCCGGCGGATTTTTCAGATCGACAAACAGAGGTGCAACCTGGGAGAAGATGAGCGACCATCATTCAAGCGGACAATATTATAACGAAATTTATTGCGATCCGGTTGATATTGATAAAGTTTATTCGGTTGAAACTTATTCTCATTATACAACCGATGCTGGAAAAACTTGGAACCGCCTCGGAAGAAAAGAACGCCACGTTGATGATCATGCCCTATGGATAGATCCGGAAGATACAAATCATTTTATCATCGGCGGCGATGGCGGAGTTTATGAAACATTCGACGGCGGAGCTGAATATCAGTTTAAAACAAATCTTCCAGTAACCCAGTTTTACCGTGTTAATGTTGATAATGAATTCCCGTTTTATAACGTTTACGGCGGAACCCAAGATAACAACTCTATGGGTGGTCCTTCGCGGAGTACGAGAAGAACCGGTGTTGTCAGCTCCGATTGGTTTATAACAAACGGCGGCGATGGATTCTGGGGTGCAATCGATCCGACTGATCCAAATATAGTGTATGCAGAATCGCAGTATGGCGGAATGGTTAGATACGACAGAAAAAGCGGCGAAGCAATATCGATTCAACCGCAGCCGAGAAAAGACGAGCTCACTTATAAATGGAACTGGAACACTCCACTAATACTTTCTCCGCACTCTCATACAAGACTTTATACAGCAGCAAACAAAGTTTTTAGAAGTGATGACCGAGGAGACAGTTGGGAAGTTATAAGCGATGATTTAACAACACAGATTGACCGCAACGAATGGAAGGTAATGGATAAATATTGGTCGGTTGATGCGGTTGTAAAAGATGTTTCAACTTCACTATTTGGGACAATAGTATCCTTCGATGAATCTCCTGTTAAAGAAAATTTACTCTATGCCGGAACAGATGACGGACTTATCCAAGTTTCGGAAGATGCAAAGACATGGACAAAGTACAGCGAATTTCCCGGTGTTCCCATATACACTTATGTAAGTGATTTAAGGGCTTCCAAATTTGATGAGAATGTTGTATTTGCAGCTTTCGATAATAGGAAGCGGGATGATTTCAAACCATACCTTCTCATCAGCAGAGATAAAGGTATAACTTGGACTTCCATTTCTTCAAATCTTCCGGAAAACGGAACTGTTCATTCAATCGAACAGGATTTTATTAATCCTAATCTGCTGTTTGCCGGTACCGAATTCGGAATTTTCTTCAGCCCTAACTCCGGCGAAAAATGGATTCAGCTTAAATCTGGAATTCCGACAAATGCCATTCGGGATATGGTAATTCAAGAACGAGAAAACGATCTTGTTCTTGCTACTTTCGGCAGGGGATTTTACATACTTGATGATTATTCCCCTTTGCGAGAAATTAGCAAAGAGTTCTTCGATAAAGAAGCACATATGTTTCCCATTAAGAAAGCATTAATGTATATCGAAACCGGCGGCATGTACGGACAAGGCTCCACTTATTATTCTGCTGAAAATCCGCCGTTTGGTGCAACATTTACCTATTATCTAAAAGATGTTCCTCAGACGAAAAAACAGATTAGAAAGAAGAAAGAAAAAGAACTGTTCGAAAAAGGGGAAAGAATTCCTCAACCAAGTTATGAAGAACTTCAAGCCGAGGAAAAAGAACTAAAACCGCACTTAATTTTTACTATTTATGATGAAGACGGCAACGAAGTAAAGAAAATTCAGAAAAATGCATCAAAAGGAATTAGTAGGGTGACGTGGGATTTGAAGTACGCTTCACCATATCCGGTTTCTGTAAGGGGAGGGAAATTTGATCCCGTGCGAGACAACGGAAGCAGCATTCTTGTTATGCCAGGTAAATATAAGGTTGCGGTCGATCTTTATCACGACGGAAATTTTAAACGGATAATTGAACCTGTTGAGTTCGAAACGGAAGTTTTGAAAAACACATCTCTCCCAGCTGATAAAAGGGAAGAACTTGTTGCTTTCCAAAACAAAGCTTCGAAACTTGCGCGTGTTGTGAGAGGCACACAAGAATATGCACAAGAAGTTGAAAAGAGGATTGAATATTTGAAACAGGCTGTCTATGCTACTCCTGGTATCGATAATAATATGTTGCTGAGAGTTCAAAAATTATCGGATGAAATCGACGATATACTTTTTGCGTTTAACGGCAAATCCGCAAAAGCAAGCAGAGAGGAAATTCCACCTTCGCCGGTTAGATTAAACGACAGGCTTGCAACTCTTGCTTGGACTCACTGGCGCTCGACAGCAAACATTACTAAAAGCGAAAGAGACGCATACGAGATTCTTATGGATGAATTTCCGCCTGTGTATAATAAGTTGAAAACTTTAAGCGAAACAGAACTTGTTGAAATTGAAAAAGTGCTCGAAAAAATGAAAGCACCATATACCCCGGGAAGATTACCGGAATTGGATTTCAATTAAATTGGTTTTCCGTGTAAATAAAAACCTCCCTCGCGGTAGAGGGAGGTTACACACGGGCTAAATCAAAGACGTTCAGTCTTTAGGAGGTAAGTCATTAGAAGAGAGATGCGTATTGTAATTTTTGATTCAATCTTTCTACAGATTCATTGAATTTTTGTGCTTTATAAAACTGTCCGCACATTTGTCTAACTCTCTCGAAATCGTTGAACTCGCTTTCTCTTTTCAGCATAAAAAGACTTCGTTCAGAACCAATTTTTACGAGTGATAAAGCTGCCATAACTCTTGCTCCTTCGCATTTCTCGGAACGCAACATTTTCATCAACGGGATTACGGCTTTTTCAGATTTAAGCTCGCCTAAAAAATATGCTGAACTGATTTTTAATCCGGTATTGTCGGAGTTTACGCCTTCGAGAAGATTCAATTCGATTTTATGATAGTCTGCCTCAAGATTTTTCTTTACAGGTTCCTTTGCTTGAAGCCATATAAATGACAAGAATAGGAGTGTAACTAATAAAAACTGCAAGTTTTTCATTTTTCCCCCCAGAAAAATTTTAATTAACAACCCTTTGTTACTTTCTCAATACAATCTCTGTAAGAACTCAATTATTAAGACGGAATCAATTCGTCAAAGTTTCATGCCGAGCTGGCTAATTATGATTAAGTTTGCTAAAATTTGTGGTCAAAATCAGTGACCTAAAGATTTAGACCAATAATTCGATAATAAGTTGTAAAAATTACGAACGGTAATTATTATGTACGAAAAATTTCGAAAAGAAGATATAGTAGTTGTTGATCTGGACACGAAAAAAGCAACGATTTCTGAGGCAATTAGTTTTAAGAACTATTTGCTTGAAATTATTGAGAATGAGAGTCCCAAAATAATTCTCGACTGCAGAGAGGTAGTCTATATGGACAGCTCGTTTTTAGGGGCTTTGGTTTTTGCGCTTAAAAAATCACTTTCGGCAAAAGGCGAAATCGTTATTCTTAGATCCGAAGAAGAAAGTCCTGTATGGACAATGTTTTCCCTTACAAAAATGGATAAAGTATTTAAATTATTCACAGACGAACAAAGTGCAATAGATAGTTTTTCCTCTGAAACATAATGCTTCGAAAAAAAAATTAATTAAATCCACTTGCTCTAAAATCCTCTTTTATAGATTTTGCTTTTTTCAAATCTGTAATTACTTCATATCTACTTGTAATTTTTGTCGAAAAAGATTCTACATGTTGTTCTCTCTTAACAATTTGCTCCTTTTTTTCTGCTGATCTTTTAATTCTGCTGCCTGATGCAGATCTCATTTTTTCCGGGTCTCTTCTTTCTTGTCTTCCCCGTTTAGGAATGCTTTTGGGACGCTCATATTTGTAGGGTTTAACAGGCGTTACCGCTTCAGGTGGCGGCTCCTTTTTGAATCGAGAGGCAATGAATGAAATTATTAACACAACGGCGAATAATCCAACCAGTCCAAACAATATATACTTTATAACTTCAATTAATTCCAATTACTTCCGCCGATTTTTTTGCCTAATAAACTAATTAGTAATTCGCTAAGATTCCATTTATTGTGATTATTAACATATCATATGTCTGTTTATAAAATATTTCACTAATCCAACTTAAGGATAAATTAGAATGATTAAAAATATAGTAATTATAAATTAAAGTTGATATTTTGGAGAGTAAGCGGAAATTTTTCCCTAGCAAAAATAAAATTTTGTACCCACGGCAGGAATCGAACCTGCGACCTGCGGTTTAGGAAACCGTCGCTCTATCCCCTGAGCTACGTGGGCAGTTTTAATAAAAACAAATAAATTTGCTTCGAAAAGTTAACAAATATTTAATTCTTTCGGGTACGTTTAAATTGAATTTCGATGTCCTTTTTAATATTTTTTGAATCACTTTATTAATGTAAGGAGTAACGGAAATGACAACGATTGTTGATGTTTTAGGTAGAGAAATTCTCGATTCACGAGGAAATCCAACGGTAGAAGTTGAGGTTATGCTTGAATCGGGGATTATCGGAAGAGCAGCAGTACCAAGCGGCGCATCAACGGGTGAACACGAAGCAGTTGAACTACGCGATGGCGATAAAAAGAGATATCTGGGAAAAGGTGTGCTTAAGGCAGTTGAAAATATAAACGAGAAAATAGCCGATGAGTTGATTGATTTTGATGCAACGGATCAAGTTGGTATTGATAATTTTTTATGCGAGCTTGACGGCACCCCCAACAAAGCAGAACTAGGTGCAAACGCAATTTTGGGTGTTTCCCTTGCAGTGGCAAAAGCAGCGGCTATGACATTCGACCTTCCGCTTTATAAGTATATCGGCGGCACCAATGCTAAAACACTGCCAGTTCCAATGATGAATATTATAAACGGCGGAAAACATGCAGATAATACAGTGGATTTTCAAGAGTTTATGATAATGCCTTATGGAGCGGAAAATTTTGCCGAAGCACTTAGAATGGGAACCGAAACTTTTCATGCTCTTAAATCTGTTTTAAAGAAAAAAGGATTAAGCACTTCTGTTGGTGATGAAGGGGGATTTGCTCCGAACTTAAGATCAAATGAAGAAACACTCGATACTATTCTTGAAGCAATTGCTTTGGCAGGTTACAAGGAAGGTAAACAGATTGGTCTGGCTCTTGATGTTGCTGCGAGCGAAATGTACGATAAGAAGAAGAAAAAATATGTCTTCTTTAAATCTGATAAATCAGAAAAAACTGCTGATCAGTTGGTCGAAATTTATGAGAAATTGATAAAAAATTATCCGATTGTTTCAATTGAAGATGGTTTGGACGAGAATGATTGGAAAGGTTGGAAACTAATGACTGATCGTCTTGCTCAAAAAATTCAATTAGTTGGAGATGACCTTTTTGTAACCAACACTGAGAAATTAAGTGAGGGAATTCAGAAGGGAATTGCTAATTCTATTCTTATTAAAGTAAACCAAATAGGAACTCTAACCGAAACTCTCGATGCAATTGAAATGGCAAAAAGAGCAGGTTATACTTCCGTTATCAGTCATCGTTCCGGGGAAACGGAGGATACAACTATTGCGGACATTGCAGTTGCGACAAATGTTGGTCAGATTAAAACAGGCTCGGCAAGCCGAACGGACAGAATTGCAAAGTATAATCAATTACTTAGAATCGAGGAAGAGCTTGATTTTACGTCAATCTATCCTGGAATTCAAACGATAAATTATAAACAGTAAGTTATTATTTTAAGTCTAATATGAGCGTCCAAATTTTGGACGCTTTTTTTATCTATACAAAACGAAAAATACTGAGGTAAATATGCCTGATACTAAATTGCAAAAGGTGAACAACTTAATTAAGAGACACAAAATTGAGATAATCGATTTAAAATGCATTGATCTCACAGGAAGACTCCATCACATTTCACTTCCTGTTAAAGAAGGTATCATGAAGAAACTGATTGATGAAGGAGTCGGATTTGATGGTTCAAGCTACGGCTTCAAAAAAGTAGAAAACAGCGATATGATTTTGCTTCCGGATTTGGAATCAGCAGTTCTCGATCCATTCCGCGAAGCGCCAACTTTAAGTTTTTACACACATATTGTTCTTACAGATGGAAAGCATTCGCCGTTTGCACAAGACGGTAGATTCCTCGCAAAGAAGGTTAATTCTCTCTTGAAAGAAAAAACAGGTGCAACTCATTCCTGGTGGGGACCGGAATTTGAGTTTTATATTTTTTCAAATGTCGAGTATGACACAAGAACTTCGACTTCGTTTTATAAAGTTGATCACGATGAGGAATTTTATAAACGAGCTTATCACGCGGTAAATCCGTTTGATATCTATGATGATTTTAGGGATGAAGCTTGCCGTTACTTTAAAATGTTCGGTATTGATGTAAAATATCATCATCACGAAGTCGGGGAAAGAGGTCAGCAGGAAATTGAGACTTATTTCAGCGAACTGCTTAAAACCGCGGATAATATAATAACAGCAAAGTACATACTTTACAATCTTGCGCAAGAGCGTGACCTTTTTATAACTTTGATGCCCAAGCCGATGTATCAACAAGCTGGAAACGGCATGCATCTGCATATGTTCCTCACAAAAAACGGCAAAAATGCTTTCTATAAAAAAGGGGAATACGGAAATATCAATGAATTGGGACGTTATTTTATAGGAGGTCTTCTAAAGCACGGACCGGCACTTTCTGCATTCACTAATCCAAGCACTAATTCTTATAAACGTCTAGTCCCGGGTTACGAAGCTCCCGTTGCTATGACATACGGTCAAGGTAATCGTGCTTCGGCTATTAGAATTCCGAAATATATTTCGAACCCGGATGAAACACGATTCGAATATCGTCCGCCGGACGCTACGGCAAATCCATATCTTTGTTTGACTGCGATGCTTCTGGCAGGGATCGACGGTGTTGTAAACAAAATCGATCCGGTAAAAGAAGGCTTTGGTCCTTTCGATAAAAATATATTCAGTGAAGAAATTGTTGACAAAATACATTTCCTTCCACGTAATTTAACTGAAGCTTTGGATGCGCTTGAAGCGGATAACGATTTTCTGAAGCGGGGAGATATTTTCACTGATGAACTCTTGCAGCAATGGGTTAACGTAAAGTCGGAAGAAGTTAAAGCAATCGGAACGATGCCGCATCCGTTCGAGTATAAAATGTATTTTACTCTTTAATAATTATAGATATGGTGATTTTTAAAAATCTTTCTTTATGTATTCTTTTATCTGCTCCAGCGATAGCGGCTCAAGATATTAACAGCTTTGTTAAATGGATGGAGGGGACATTCTCGAGTGAGGAACAAGCTGAAGCTGATTCAAATTATTTTAATATTGTGCTAAAATCTGAAAGTATTTGGAACGAACGCAGCGACGCTGTCTGGCTTTATGTTGAACAAGCTCCGGCAGAATCTCCAGAAAATCCATATCGTCAAAGAGTTTATAAACTATCAGTAAATAGCGACGGCACTTTTGAGAGTGCCGTTTTTTTAATCCCCAACGAACAAGGTTTGACGAGTACTGAACTTAAGAATTATTTAATCAATGAATGTTCGCCGAATTTTCTTGTAGAAAAAATAGGTTGTAATGTAATAGTTTCTTGGAACGAGAATGAGAAATGCTTTGAAGGCTCAACACGAGGGAAAGAATGCAGCAGTAATTTACGTGGAGCAACTTATGCTAAGTCAGATGTGAAAATTTACAGCGACAAATTAATCACCTGGGATAGAGGTTATGACGTAGAGGATAATCAAGTTTGGGGAGCAGTATCCGGAGGTTACATTTTCAAAAGGATTGAGAACCATAGATGAAAGTTATAATTATTGATATCGGTCTTTATGATTTGGAGAAGTTGAAAGCAATTTGCAAAACGAGTAATGTTGATGTAATTATATCAAAAGCAGAGTCAATGATCTGCGGTGCAGATAAAATTATTTTTCCTGTTTCAGGAGATCCAGCTACTGCAGTGAGGAAATTGCAGTTAACAAATCTTTCCAATCTTATTAAAATTATTAAAAAACCTTTTCTTGGAATTAACGTTGGAATGCAGTTGTTGTGTTCGGAAATCAAAGGGAAAAACTTAAATGGGATGGGAATTATTGATGTTAGCAGCGAATGTATAGATAGTCCGCGTTATGACATTTCACTTAGCATCAATTCATCCATCGAAGATCCTTTGTTCAAAAATTTGGTTGGAGTAAATGTCTTTGTCGGCGATGCTTCTTTTAGAATAACGAAAAACAATTATACAATTGCATATACTGAAAACAACGGCGGCATTTCTGCGGCTCTTAGAAGGGACAATTTTTGGGGTGTCATGTTCAAACCCGAATTATCGGGCGAAGCCGGTGAAGAGTTGCTTCACAACTTTATTCGCTTTTGTTAAATTTAGAATTATCTTACGACTATCGTATCAGGACCGGATACTTTATTAATGTGGCATTTACAATCATCAGTGTTGAAAAAATAATCTGCCTCTATATCAATCTCGCCTTTTTTTGCTGTGAAAATTACTTGTGTTGGAATTCCGGAAAATTTTAATGTGTGAGAATCATCCATAACAACGTACATCCCTTTATCCATAGACCAAGATTGAGAGATTTGATATTTTTCTCCAGTCTGCCTGTTTTTGCTTTCCGTTACTAATGAATCAATTCCGACTAAATTTTCATCTGCGATAAAAACTGAATAACTTCGAAACTCCTGTGTGCAAATACAATTATTTTCTGAAGAATTAGAACATCCGATGATCCCAATTAAAAAAAATGAAAAAAGAAAAAGGGCTTTATTATTCATTTATAATACTTTCTTTAATTTTATTGAATCTAATGTAATCATCATCCGAGTATAAAATAAATACAATTTTTTGGAACCTATTGGGATTCTCAGCTAAATAATTTTGAACTGTTTCCAATGCTATTTTTGAAGCTTTCTCAAACGGGAAGCCGTAAATACCGGTACTAATTGCAGGGAACGCAATGCTATGTAATTCATTTTCTGAAGCAATCTCCAACGATCTTTTATAACATGATGATAAAAGTTCAACTTCACCCGCATTGCCGCCGCGCCAAACGGGTCCGACCGTATGTATAACATATTTCGCGTTTAATTTATAACCTTTTGTGATTTTTGCATCACCTGTTTCACATCCGTTCAATGATTTGCATTCTTCAAGAAGAAGCGGTCCTGCTGCACGATGAATTGCCCCGTCAACACCTCCTCCGCCGAGAAGTGTTCGGTTTGCTGCATTGACGATTGAATCGACATTTAATTTCGTGATATCGCCTTTTTGAACTTCGATAATATTTTTCATTTTAAGTAAATTTTGTTATAAAAGATTTATGTTGTGGAAAAATTTTACAAAGTTTATCAAAATCGCCCAATTCAAAATCTTTGAAATCAAATCCCGGAGAAACAGTGCAGCCGCAGAGGGCAAAGGAATTTTTATCTTCAACTTCAGCACAGAACCACAATCCTCGCTTCACAATTACCTGAGGTATACATACATCCAGATTATCAGTTCCAAGTTTGTGTGATACTATATTTCCATTTTCATCAATTGTGTGGATTATAATATTAGATCCGTAATGGTGGTGCCATATTTCATCGGATTTAATCCTGTGCAATTTTGAAATCTGATCACCTTGGAGCAAGTAATAGATTGATGTCAAAAAATTTCTTCCGCCGTTAAAACGATTAGGAAGATGATCCTTTTTAATCGTCTCATCCGATCTGTAAACTTCTTTAAAAAATCCTCCTTCAGGATGTTTTTCAAGATTTAGCTTTTCTACAAAATCATTATAAGAATACATTACTTTTCCTTAAAATAAATTCTAATGGAATGTTAAGTCTCTTTGCCCAATCGCTTTCGGTGTGTCTTCCGTTTTTTTCGATATGCGTCATTAAATCTTTTGATTCAATGAATCCTACTTCTTTTAGTTTCTTCATCATTAGTTTGTTGTCATCAATCAGTTCTTTTTCCTCGCTGCCGCAGTCCAAATAGATTTTTATGGGTAAATTTGGTTTTGATTCCGGTGTTACCTCATTTATCATTTTTTTATTGTCTATCCAAAACGAACTGCTTAAACAGGCTGCTGCTCCGAAAATATTATTCATATACCAGATCAATTGAAATGAAATTAAACCTCCTAGAGAAGAGCCCATTACCATTGTGTTTTCCCGATTTTTAATCGTTCTATAATTCTCGTCTATAAAAGATTTAAGTTCGCGTACAAGAAAATTTGCGTACTGTTTTCCTTTAAAAGTAAAGAAATTATATTCTTCTAGTCGGTCCTTAGTATTATAGATACCTACTACAATTACTTCGCGGATTTTCTTTTTTTGTATTAATGCGGTTACAGTTTCGTCTATCCGCCAGTCAACACCTATAAATGCTGTTTGAGGATTGAATAGGTTTTGCCCGTCGTGAACATAAAGAACAGGATAATTCTTGTAACTTGTGTTGTAACTTGGTGGTAGCCAAACAATAATATCGCGTTCGTTTTTCAGATTAACGCTGTAAAAATCGTGATAGTGATCCCAATTGCCGATAATTTCATCACGGTAAAAAGAAAAACTTTCTGCTCTTAAACCATTCATCAGATAAGCGTAAGTAATTCCAATTGATCAAGACTTGACTGAAAATCTTCCTCTGCAACTATTTTTGATAATTCTGAATCGAACCAACCTTTTGGGAGGTTGTTTTTTGCGGCAACTTTTTTAAGCCAATCCAATTCATATGGATCGATCTCAAGATCTAAAAGTGATAATCTAATTGCATCTCGCAAAAAGATTTCAGCTAAATCTTTAGATGAGAATTTAGGCGGATCAGGATTTATATGTTCATTTACCAAAATATTATCTATTGCTTCGCGGCAAAATCTTTTTTCAAAACCAAGTCTTCGCCCTACTTCTTCCATCAATGCAATTTCTTTTGAGGATATTTTTTTGTCTTCTCTTGCGAGTACTAATAATCCTCTAAAATAATTGCTTCTATCCAATACTTCCAAGTTAGGTCCCATTTGTTTTAATAAACTTCGTCGCAAATATACTAAATCACATTGTGATATTTGCTAATTGATTAAATTGTGTTCCGAATTAATACGAATTTTCAGAACGATACAATTTTTCGAAATTAATGTGCACAAAACAAGCTACATGTTGTCTTTTATAGGCACAAAAGTTGTTTTTCATTAAAAAAAAGAAAGAACTTAATGGAACTTATACCTTTAATAGCGCAGATACTTTTATTAGGAGCACTTATCCTATTTTTTGTTGTTGTAATAACTTATCTTTTTTCTAGAAATAAGAAAGATATAAATTACTATGAAAACAAGAGTGTTGATCCACCGGCTTCCTTGATGATAAAACAGTCAAGATCAAGGAAATACGTGGAATCTATTCCTCCATATTCAAAACCGCAAAGAAAAACTCCTCAACCACGGCAGAATTATTTTCCATCCTACCGAACAGAACCTTTGCCTGAGCCAAAAATTACTCACGGGATAACGGAACGAGATTCACAATACAAAACTCCGGAAAAGCGATTGACTTATACTACGGGTGGAACGCCACGATATATAATTGTGAATGAGCAGATGCGTGAAAAGCAATTCGAATTTTTGGATGAGCGGTTAAATCCGCCATATTCAAGAGTTTCTTCCTTCTAAACTTTTATTTAAATTTTCTGAATTATTCGACAAATCTTATTATACTCATAAGCATTTTTTTGAGTAATGGGAAAAATTATGTTTGCAAATGATTCAAACGGAAGTGAAGATCAACTAATCAATGCACAACTAAAAAGTTCAAACGAGGATCTTTGGCGTGTTTTCAGAATAATGGCGGAGTTCGTCGAAGGTTTTGAAAAGATGGCAAAAATAAAACCGAGCATTGTGATTTTCGGTTCGGCAAGAACTAAACCCGAAGATAAATACTATAAACTTGCAGTTGATGTCGCTCGCGAAGTTGTTAAACATGGTTTTGGAATTATCACCGGCGGAGGACCCGGCATCATGGAAGCAGGAAACAAAGGAGCCAAAGAAGCCGGTGGAAGTTCTACTGGTATAAATATATCATTGCCCCACGAGCAAGGCGCTAACGGTTTTATTGACGATGATAAAAATTTGATGTTCAGATATTTTTTCGTTAGAAAAGTCATGTTTTTCAAGTACTCTCAAGGATATATTCTCCTTCCTGGCGGCTTTGGGACAATAGATGAATGTTTTGAAGTGCTTACAATGATTCAAACAAAAAAGACGGATAAATTTCCCGTAGTGATGATGGGAAAAGATTATTGGGAGTCGTTGTTCGATTGGATGTATGAAAAATTATTGAAGAACAAATACATAAACGAAGAAGATATGAATTTATTTAGTTTGACCGATGATCCGAAAGAAGCGGCAAAACGAATTTACGATTTCCACAAAGGCAAAGATTTTACTCCCAATTTTTAGTGATAGAGTTTTAATAAAAAGAATCATCGTATCCACTAAATTTTTATGTCTCCCAAAAATTAATAATGATAGGATTTTAGTTCTCCTTTCCGAGCGAAAACTTTTTATAAACACTCTATCAATTTGGTATTTGATGGTTGAGTGATTTCCTTTTTTTATAATATTAAAAATCTTCATTATTTGCTCAAGAATTTAAGTATTTTACCTTGTTCATAATGAACAAGAATTGTATATTTGTATATACAAATTAAAAATTCGATTTTATCCAGAAAACGACGTTTTATCAATAAAATTTTTGTTGTTGTTGAAGAAAGTAAATGAATAAGTGAAAAGGAAAAAACGGTTCAGCATTTTTTTCATCAATTAGACAATATACTATTAAATTGTCTTCATATAAATAATTAACCGGAGAATTTATGAAAGGAACGTCGTTTGACGATTTGAAAAACAAAGTCTGTGTAATTACCGGAGGTGGCGGTGTTATTGGCAATTCTCTCGCTACGGGCTTGGCTAAAGCAGGTGTGAAAATAGCCGTTTTAGATATTTCAAAAAAAAATGCAGATGAGTTAGCAGAGAAATTGCAAAAAGAACTAAACTGTAATACAATCGGTATTGAATCAAATGTTTTGGAAAAAAGTTCTTTAATCGCTGCACAAAAATTAATTAATGAAAAATTAGGAGCGGTGGATTTTTTAATTAACGGTGCCGGCGGCAATTCTCCGGATGCAACAACGAAATCCGAATTTATTACCGATGATCTAGAATCTTTGGAAGATACTTTTTTTGGACTGGATCTAAAAAGTATTACGAAAGTATTTGACTTAAATTTTATGGGTACTTTAATTCCTACAATGGTTTTTGGGAAGGAGATGATTCAACGAAAGTCAGGTGTAATATTAAACATATCTTCAATGAATTCATTTAGACCGTTGACAAAAATTCCTGCATATTCTGCGGCGAAATCTTCAATCAACAATTTAACTGAATGGCTTGCTGTTCATTTTGCAAAAATGAATGTGAGAGTAAACGCAATTGCTCCGGGATTTTTCATTACAGC
>JAGFIY010000036.1 GCA_024103215.1 Melioribacteraceae bacterium
ATTAAAATGAACCGTTTTATTAAAAACCATTTCTCATCACTGATGACTGATTACAGATCACTGATCACAATTTTATTTCTTACCTCTTCTTTCTTAATTCTTACTACATGCGATTCTGCAGATCCTAAAGTTCAAATAACTCCAGTCGATACTACATCTCATAATTATACCTTCCAAAAATGGGAATTTGGGGAACATAGCAGCAGTGTGTTATATGATGTGGCAATTATAGATGAAAATAACATTTGGGCTGTTGGAGAAATATACTTAAATGATTCAACAGGGGAAGCTGACCCGGAAGCTTATAATGCGGTTCATTGGGATGGAATAAAGTGGGGTTTATACAAAATACAGTTTTTTACTTTTTGTAATCAAACTAATACTAATTCCTACCCTGCAAAATCTATAATAGCTTTTGGTGCTAATGACATTTGGATTTCTTCCGGTTCTCAAATAACACATTTTAATGCTGTAGAACAGATAAAATTAGAGTGTATACCCGTCTCAGTAAAAAAAACATGGGGGCTATCATCAAATAGAATATATGCAGTAGGTGCAATTGGAAAGATGGCGTATTATAACGGTACTCAATGGGAGAAACTTATCCTCCCCGCAGGTACAGAGAATTTGGATATTTATGATATAAAAGGCTTCGAAGAAAACGGTAATTATTCGATTTATGCAGCAGCGGCAAAGCGCACGGTAAACCTTGAAAAGAAAATATTAAAAATAGAAGGCACAAAAGTAGCCGAGGTACCCGTAACCGGCATACAATACAGCATAAGCGGAATATGGGGCAAGCCCGGAAGTATTTACTACGCCGTTGGCGGCGGAATGTATAAGAAAAAAGAAATAAACAGTACTGAACCGTGGGAAGGTTTTCATGAAGGTACCACTAGATATTATATTTATTCGATAGACGGTCAAGAGAGTAACGATATAGTCTGCAGCGGTTCATATGGAGAACTTCTTCATTACAACGGATCATCGTGGAAGAGTTACCAGCCTGAAACAGCGATAAGTGCTGGCGCTCTGCTTAGTGTAAAAATGAAAGACGATATGATAGTCAGTGTAGGTTATGAAAACCCTAATGCGGTAATTATAATAGGTAAAAGAAAATAATAAAGGGAGGAAATGCTGAAAAAAATAAAACCCGTACTGGTGTTCGCTGCACCGGCACGGGATAAACCGCACACAAAAAAGATCATTGAAACAAACAGCCCGGCAAGCTGCTTAACTGCCTTTTTGCATGCGGTTTAAGATACTAAAATAGACTGATTTCTTAAACACGTTTTACGGAGAAAAAATGAAAACACTTATTTGTTTATTTATACTTGTTTTATTAAGTCCGGTAAAAGAATTGCTCGCACAAAAGCAGCAGCCGACGGGCATTAAAAGTGTGCAGGATTTATGCGGCTCGGACAATAGAGTTACTTATAATCATGCGGCGGTTGGAAGAATAAATATTGAACCGAACGATATACCTGCCACCGGATGGATATTATTTGACGGCAGGATTGTAACAGCGGCTCATGTATTGGACGGCGCTGTATCGGATTCTTATATAGAATTTAACGTTCCCGACTCTGATTGTAATTCTCTGGGGCATCCTTCTGAAGAACACAAGTATAAAATTAACTTAGGCAGTGCTGAAAAACCACAGAATTACAGTGTTGGCAACGACTGGGCAATATTTTCGGTAAGTCCCAATTCAACAACGGGCTTAATGCCTTTAGAAGCGCAGAACGCCTTTTTTTATGTTGAGCAGACAACAACACCCGGAGGCTTACAAGTAATCGGGTATGGAAACGACAGTGAATGTAACAAGCGTTATACTTCACAGTCGTCTTCGGGAGCTTACACGGGTTTGGACGGCACAACAATAAAACATCTTTGCGATACCGAGAGGGGCAGTTCAGGCAGTCCCATAATAAACACCTCAACCGGCAAAGTTGTGGGGATTCATACAACCGAAGGGTGCGGTTCGCTTGGTTATAACCAGGGTACAAGCACTTATAATACATCTTTATGGAACGCGTTAGGAAGTTCTACAACAATCATAGTTAAGCAAAAAAGAGAAACCGGCGCAGATTTAACAGGTTCAACAATAAAAAGATGGGTAAGTAACAACTTTCAAACCTACAATGTTCCGGCAACTATCCCGGTAACCTATGGTACCAATGAATTTTTAAGGGGCAGCGACGTGCTTGTTACAAGTCCTTACGAAAAATTCTCCAAATGGGATAATTATTCAGACGGGATCATTCAAAGAGAATTTCAAATTGAATTTGGGGTAGCTGAATTAGTCTCCAGGTTCGGAAAGACATACCAAGGTATTACAATACAAAACACTTACCCTGAAGTACCGGGGCTTAATCCTTCCAGCGATATAATAAAATTTAGAGACCCGTGGCTGCTTGACGCTGTTGACGCTTCTCACGGCTCAAGCCAGGTGAACAGGGGTGTTAATGCTTTGTTCAAGGATAGGAGCGCCCCCTTTTACCCGGATTTAACAACTTCATATAGCGGGGATGTTTATAAAGGTATATTTTTAAATCAAACTCCTGATCCAAATGATCCAAGTGTGCCCTATTATTTAGTCAGCAATTCAGTTTCACAGGATATTTACCTGAGCCAAACTGACAAAACACATAAGTTTTATATCCAGAACTGGAGCGCGGGTGGAGCAAATTTTCAAAACGCTAATAACGTTGAAACAGCGGTAGTATTTACATCGGCAAACGCAGTTGTAACGGCAAGTTTAAAGGGTACACAGCTTTCCAATAAATCAAGTGCTTATAATAATAGCGGTCAAAGAAAAGTTTTGAGATTACCTAATGGATATTTAATTGCAGTTTATGAAAGTATGTCCCACGTTTGGCTTGAAAAAAGCACAAATGATGGTAATGATTGGATTATACTAAATGGCGGTAAAGCACTATATGCAGCATATGATAGTTCATCTTCACCAAGTTTATGCTGGGATGTTCAACCCGATAATTCTAATTATTTCTATCTGGTGTTTGAGGCTGTTGATGGATTTGATAAGAAGTTAGTGCTGCAATACTACGATGGGTCGACGGGTCAAAATATTCTTGATGAAGAAATCCCGAACACTTATTTTGATTTGACGACCAATCAATTTGATTTTCATCCGGTTATCTCCTCAGCATATAGGAATGAAGTATTAGTTGTTTGGAGTATTTCAAAAACTGATTCTTATAATTCAGTAAACTATCCCTCTGCCGGTTTATATTACCATTTCTTTAAGCATACTTCGGGAAATGATTCAGTGGATGATTGGTACAATCCTTCGGAGATGCCAATAAAAATAAATGAATCCAGCGGTAATTCCAATCAGCCGGCAATATCGGTTCGTGATAAAAATTTTACAACTCGTGAGCCATTTCATTTAGTATGGACTGAAGATCCACCGATGCCGGTTTGGGGGTCATCAATATTTTATACAAAAATTGAACAGAATCAGAATCAGAACGGGTTAATTGTAAATTTACCGGAAAATATATCCTATGGAACAAGCCATCAATTTAACTACTCACCGAGTTTAGTTGTCCTATCTGATAATACAGCAAGAGTTTCGTGGATTGGGCATTTTTCATCTTTTGAGCCACAAAAAATGAGCGGGATAAATCCACCACCGCCAATAGAGTCTACTAATGTAGTTCAAAGAATACAGTTAGCAAATGGAAGTTGGTATTCAAAGTTTATCACTTATGGCAATGATGTCAGATCACAAAATATTAATAAATCTGATGATGATAAATATATAATAAGTTGGGCTGAAGGAGATGATGACAATTTTTATGTAGCGAGTGATCAATACAATATAGTACTGAATTTAGGAACAAACGGAGAAGCGATTCAAATATATTCTGCCAATCAAGTATCAAATATGAGAGCTTCAGTTTTTAATAACACGACCCTTCCGCATTATTTTGATACTATGCCGTTCGGAGTAAATTTAAAGGTAACTTCTGCTATTACTCATCAAGCCAGACAAGGTTTGGTAAGTGATCAAAACTCAAGCTTTTTCTTTACATTCGGTGATATAATACTGAACTCAGAACCAATCAATTTTGTACCTATAAGTAATGCTCAAGATATCAATGGTTTGAGTCATCTAAATAGTTTTTTAGAAACAGAATCGTTTGACGTCAATGACCAATCAAATTTATCATTTAGCGTAAGATTTTCAGTAGTTGATTCTTTATCTGCTTTTAATTCACTTGAAAATGATGATTTTGTAGATTACCAGCTACAACTTGTTGATATCAATAGTAATGAGATATTAGGAATTTATGATAAAGTTGAATTCACCAAGAATAATTTAAGCGAATATAATAACATATCATATGTACTAAATACAGCCGGGATCGGTAGCAGAACCTTAAAACTTCAATTGGTTGTTAATAGTAACTTGAATGCATCGTTCAAACTTGGCGAAATGTTTGCGAATGAACAAATTATTTCAAAGCAAGCGGTTAACGAAATTTCCTATCTAGGTGAATTATTTATTGAAGATTACAGTCTGTCTAATAACTACCCAAACCCATTCAACCCTTCGACAACAATAAAATACGAGATTCCGAAGGAAGGGATAGTTTCGCTTAAAGTTTACGACATACTTGGTAGGGAAGTAACAACACTGGTAAACAAACACCAAAACATAGGAAGATACGAGGTTAAGTTCGATGCAAGCAGTCTATCAACCGGAGTTTATATTTACCGGCTTACGGTCAGTGATCCTTCAGCATCTTCCGGACAAGCTTTTACCGAAAGCCGCAAGATGATTTTGATGAAGTAAAATTATAGCAGGGAAAGGTTTTGCCTTTCCCTGCTGAATAGAAATAAAAAGTGTTGTAAACTAAAGCAACGAAAAATTAGAATCCCAATCTTTCCATATCTGCAACAAGATTTTTAACTGCCGAAATCGATTTATCCATTGCAGCTTGTTCTTCTTCGTTTAAACTTAGTTCAATAATTTTCTCGACACCATTTTCGCCGAGCACTGCCGGCACGCCGACATAGTAGCCGTCAACACCGAATTCACCTTTCAGGTAAGCGCAAGTCGGCATCAGCCTGTTCTCACCTTTCATAATTGCTTCCGCCATCATGATTGCAGAGGAAGCGGGGGAGTAAAATGCCGAACCTGTCTTCAATAGTTTTACAACTTCGCCGCCAGCCATTTTTGTGCGCTCAACCATTGCATCCATAACTTCTTTGGCTTTAGCTGCATCGCCGTATTTTCTTTCGAGCATTTCCATTACCGGGATGCCGTTAACGTTTGCATATCTTACGAGCGGAACCATTGTATCACCATGACCACCGAGAACCATTGCGTTAATATCCTTTACGGAAAGGCCTAGCTCCCACGCAATAAAAGTAGAGAATCTTGAAGAATCGAGGACACCGGCTTGACCTATAACTTTTGCATGATCGAACCCGCTTACTTTTTGGAACAATGTAACCATCGCATCAAGAGGATTTGAGATAATAATCACTATAGCATTTGGAGCGTTGTCCCTTACTCCTTCGGCAACCGATTTCATAATTTTAGCATTTGTTGTAAGCAGATCATCTCTGCTCATTCCGGGTTTTCTAGGCAATCCTGCGGTAACAATAACTAAATCCGAACCAGCTATGTCTTTGTAATCATTTGTTCCTTTCAGCTTTACATCAAATCCGTCAACACGCGATGCTTCAGCAATATCAAGAGTTTTGCCTTGAGGCATATCTTCAACAATATCAAACAGTACAACATCGCCTAATTCTTTCTGTGCTATTAATTGTGCAAGCACGCCGCCAATCTGTCCTCCGCCGATAAGTGCAATTTTTTTCCTTGCCATAATTCCTCCTAGTATTCGTTTAAAATTATGAGTAATGATAATAGAGTTCTTGTAACATTTATTAAGCAGTTAATTGAGATTCAACTCAAGTATGGCTTCGGTTCCGTTATCGGTAAATTTATAAGTTAATCTATCCAGAAAAGTATTCATTATGTGAATACCTCTGCCGCTGTCCTTTAATATATTTTCCGGGATTGTGGGATCCGGCACCTTTGAAGGGTCAAATCCTTTTCCTTCGTCTTTTATCCTAATGATTATCCTGTCGTCGTCAACTTCCATAAGTATGAAGACTTTTTTCTTCTTATCGTTTTTGTTCCCATGCAGAATAGCGTTCGAGGCTGCTTCGGCAACTGAAAGAACAAGTGCATTTATTTTTTCATCGTCCAAGTTCTGCTCTTTCAAAAGACTTTGAATGAAATCTTCAATCTCGGGGAGTAAATCAGGGTCGCTGATGATCGTTCTTGTAAACACTTTTCTGCTCAAGGAATGTCCATATTAAATTATTAGAAACAAAAACCGATAAAAAATATAATTACCTTGATTGTAATTCAAGTGGAAAGTGAATTAGATGTTCCAATTTACCTCGAGATTCATATTTGCTCTTTCTCTTTTTAAGTTTGCTTCATCCTCGATAAATTCATAATAACCAAATAGGTTAACGTAAAGCGAATCTCCGTAAATGATTTTAAGTTCAACAATCGGTCCTATACTCTTATACCTGCTTACAATATATTTGATGTTGTTTTCGTCATAATTAAACGTAGATAAAGTGAAATATCGTAAACCTACGCCCAAATTCAAAAAATTCCACACATATTTAAGCTTCGGTTCGAGATAAATTTCTTCCAAAAATCTTGCGGGTTTGCCGCTGAATTCGTCCCAGTTAAAATCGCCTTGTTCGCTTAACTTAATATAACCAATAGCTTCGGCTGCGGTTCTTTTAGTTAATTTAATTACAGATGAATCTTTAAAAGCATATTGGCGGAATGAAAAACTGTTGAGAGTAGGGATCAAATTTTCGAAATCATAAGTTGTATAGTTGGCTGAAACTTCGGCGGAATTTGCTGAGGTGAAATTTTTGCCTGAATAACGACCGCCTGCTGAAAGTTTTATTGCCCTGTTCTTGTTGTTGTTGGAACTTCTTTCGGAAAACAGATATGAAATTTGGTTGAGGCTTCCTTCAAGATTTGCATAAAGGTTTAGAAAAGGATTAAGCTGTTTATTATACGCAATTCTTGCTATCGAGAGCAGCTCGTCACGATCGTCATAGTTTTCCTCGCTGGGAGTGTCGTATTTAAGTTTTCTGTGGAAAGCGCTTATCTGCAGAATATCTGTGCCTGATAGATAATACTCCCCAGCATACGAAAGTGTTATCAATTGAGAACGATTGCTTTTCTGATTTTCAATACGTTTTTTTTCTTCAAAGATGATTCTGTTTGTGTTGGGAATATCCTTGGCAATATGGTTTTCTTCGCGCTCGGTTAAATTCAGTTTGAGAAGATTGTTTGTCCAAGAATTTCCGTAAGCAGCCATCCCGTTGAAATCTAACTTAAGTTCTTCAATCCTTGTATCAAATGAGGAAGTGGTAATATTAGTAAGTCTTACGTACCTCGTTTCGCGGTCTATATCTCTGCGGCTTACTTTTCCATCGAGAGCAAAAGACCAATCCGATTGCGGCGAATCGAACAGCATTCTATCGCCGATAGCATAGTTTCTCTCGGTTCTGCTTTGAATATTGTTTGCAACGTTAAATGCTTCTAAAACACCAGGTTCTGCTGCAAAGTAAAAATCTTTTCTCTTCTCGGAAAACTCACCTGTTATAATGTTGGTAAAGTAATTTTCAAAAAAATTTTTGTTATTAAAATTTAGAATTCGAATAGTATTTTTCCTCGGTGAAATGTCCTCGTTTTGAAATACAAACGAAGAAGTTAAATTGAATGACCCGGATTTGAATTGATTCAAACTACCTTCGATGCCGTATAAAATGCCGGTGTCCTCTTCATTTACCTGTGTGTTTTTCGAATAACCCGCGTATGAGTTTAGGTTCAATTTGTCAATCGGTATAAATCTAAAATATGCCAATGAGTTAAAAACAGAAGCTTGATTGAATGCAAGCTGCCTGTCATCGGAATATGAGATATTCCTTATCAAAACCCCGGCATGAAGATTATCAAAAAATCTATATGCCGCAGACCAATTTAAGTTCTGTTCGTCTTTGATATTCTTTGCAGTGGATGAAATTATTGTTGAATTGAACTTATAATCGATCCAGGTTTCCCAATCATCTTGAGTATATCTGTACATAACGTTTGAATTTAATATCGAGGTGTTTAGGAGCTTATCAAAACGTGAGGAAAGTAAATTATTCTTATGCGGGAAAAGGTAATTAAGTGAATCGGAAGATATCTGTGCAAAGATTAAGCTTCCGTTTAGGAGCACGAAAAATATTATTCCGATTAGTTTTTTCAAGCGGCTGATTTTTGATTTATTTTATATTTCAAATATATCACCGGGTTCGGGAATTTCAACCGACCGGAAATTTTTCTCGAGAAGTTTTTTTCTGAATTCTGTCTGTTGATCTTCTTCGCCGTGTACGAGAAAAATTTTCTGCATTCGGCTCTTATCAAATTGATTGCAGTAGTCAACCAATTCGTTTGCATCAGCATGAGCACTGAATGATTCCATTACAACTACTTCAGCGTTAAGAGCGTGTTCCTCCCCGAAAATTTTAACTATGGGATCTTTCTCTATAATTCTTCTCCCCAAAGTGTGCTGCGCGGCATAACCGACCATTAGAATTATATTTTTAGGGTCTTCAATATTATTTCTGAGATGATGCAGAATTCTTCCGGCTTCGCACATACCCGAACTCGATATTATGATGTGTGGTTCTTCAAGTGAATTAAGCGCCTTAGAATCCTCGACATCTGTTATATAAATCAGTTGGTTGAAACCGAAAGGGTCTTTGTTTGATATTAGATATTCGGCAGTGTCGTTATCAAAACATTCAGGGTGCACTTTAAATACTTCCGTGGCGTTAACCGAAAGCGGACTATCAACATAAACAGGAATTCTCGGTGCAACTTTATCGTTGAAGATATTGTTCAATGCGAAAACAAGTTCCTGGGTTCTGCCAACGCTGAATGCGGGAATTATTATTTTCCCTTTTTTCTGAACCGCCCGCTTAATAACCTCGGCAAGTTTTGGTTCAGAATTTTTGGGTGTTTCGTGCACCCTTGCACCGTATGTACTTTCGCATATTAAAAAATCAACGTCAGGTATTTTTTCGGGATCTTTTAAGATGGGAAGATTGGGTCTGCCGAGATCACCGCTGAAACCGAGATAATAAACATTCCCGTTTTCGTTTATTTTAATGTGAGTTACAGCAGAGCCGAGTATGTGTCCAGCGTCCACAAAAGAGATTCTTATTCCCGGTGCTACTTCTACAACGTGATGATAATTAATTCCGACAAAATGTTTCATAGCTTTTCGTACATCATCCAAGGTGTACAAAGGTTCGAATAGATTTTTTTTCTGTTTCGACCTTTTCTTATTTACCCATTCGACATCTTTTTCTTGTATATGAGCGCTATCACGCAGCATAACCGAAGCCAAATCCCTTGTAGCAAATGTACAATAGATATTTCCTTCGAAACCGTGTTTGACAAGGGTTGGAATGTTCCCCGAATGATCGATATGAGCATGGGATAAAATAAGGAAATCTATCTCCGAGGGGTCAAAGTGCTCGAACGATCTGTTAAGTTCAAAAGCCTCCTTACGTTTGCCTTGATAAAGTCCGCAATCGAGGAGGAATTTTTTGTCGTTGCATTCGATTAAATGCATGGATCCGGTAACTGTTTTTGCTGCACCGATAAATTGGATTTTCATAGAATAGCCTTAGTTGGGAAAATGAAAATTAAACATGTGTTTTGATGATTTTATACTTCTTGATGCCTAAATAAATTTCACGAGTTGCTGTTTTTACGATTGTTGCCGTTGGAACCGCAAGCAGCATTCCTAATACTCCCAAAATTTTACTGCCTACTAAAATCAGTATGATTATCATAAGCGGATGAATGTCCGTACTTTTAGAAAAAACATTCGGTTGAATTAAGCCGTTATCGATAGTATAAACCAAGGTGAACATTATCACTATTCCCGGAAGCATCGATAAATCACCGAACTGAATTAGCGAAATAATAATTGCTGGTAATCCTCCAACTATAGGACCGAAGTAGGGGATCAAATGACCGACTCCGGCTATCACACCAATGCTTATAGCATTTTTAATACCAAGTATTGACAACCCGATTGCACTTAACGCACCTACAACAAAAGCATCGAACAACCATCCTCGGACAAATCGTCCTAACTGCACCCTGATTTTATAAATAACCAAATAAGTCATTTCAAAATATCTATTGGGCATAATGTTAACTATGCCCTTAATAATTTTGTTGCTGTCCTTGAGCATGAAAAAAGTCATAAAAGGAACAATTACGGAAAGCGCAAGTACCGAAAAAATGCTTGAAACTATGTTGCTTATGTTGTCAACTGAACTGAAAATAAGATTCGAAAAGAATTCGGAAAGTTTTGAAGCAAGATTGCTTGAGTCGATAATGGGGATTGAACTTTGAATGATTTCCTGAAAATCAACAAAAACCTGATTTACGTTTTCTTTCGATAACAGTTCTCCTAGTGCATTCAACTGACCGATTATTTTAGGAATAAAAACATAAAGTCCAATAAAAATTACTAAACCGCTCAGTAGGAATACAATGATTACGGATGTCAATCTGTGCAGACCCTGTGATTCTATCAGTTTGACCAAAGGGTTGAATATCAAGGATACTAAAACAGCGAAAGCTATCATAATCAGTATATCGACTATGAGATAAGAAATGTATAAGAGGATTATGATTCCTATTATGCCAAAAATTATTTTTAAGGATTTTGAGAATATTTGTTCGCTGATAGCCATTAAAGAAATATTAACTAATAGTAAAGCACATTTGAAATTAAAATAGTAAAAAAAAATCAAACTATTTGTTCAAAAATGGAATTACCTAATTACGCTATGAAATCCAAATTTATATATATTTAAAAACCAGATTAAGAATAAAAACGGAAAATTATTATGGCAGAATTAGAATTATTGAACGAAATCAAAAAGAAAGCTTCCGAAAGAAAAAAGACAATTGTACTTCCGGAATCTCACGATGAAAGAGTATTAAAAGCCGCCGAAGTTTTACAATCTCAAAATATTGCAAGTGTTATAACACTAGGGAACGAAGATCAGGTTAGGAAAAGTGCTGAAAAACTATCGATCAGTTTGAATGGTGTAAGAATAATTGATCCCCAAAAATCTGATAAACATAGTGATTTCTCTAACATATTTTTTAACCTTAGGAAGAGCAAGGGGATTACGATTGAAGAAGCCCGCGAAACTATGAAACGCGATCTATTCTTCGGTGCGATGATGGTGCGTGAAAATATGGCTGAGGGATTTGTAGCCGGTTCCACTGCTTCAACTGCTGATGTTTTGAGAGCTGCAATCCAATGCGTTGGTATGCCGGAAGGTATTTCGATTGTATCAAGTTTCTTCTTAATGATATTTCCCGAAAAAACTTACAGCTTTGCAGATTGTGCTGTCGTTCCCAACCCAGACGCCAACCAACTTGCTGATATTGCAATTTCAACGGCAGAGAATCATCAAAAATTAACCGGGGAAGAACCATACGTTGCGATGCTTTCTTTTTCAACCAAAGGAAGCGCGAAACACGAATTAGTTGATAAAGTTTTGGAAGCACTTAAAATTGTGAAAGAGAAGAAACCTAATTTGAAAATCGATGGGGAACTTCAATTTGATGCGGCGGTAATAGATTCAATCGGTAAGAAGAAAGCCCCGGGAAGTGATGTTGCGGGAAGAGCAAATGTTCTTATTTTCCCGGATTTGCAAGCTGGAAACATAGGCTACAAAATTGCACAGCGTCTGGGCGGTGCCGAAGCTGTTGGTCCTGTCGTTCAAGGATTGAAGAAACCTCTCTTCGATCTGAGCCGCGGATGCAGTGTTGATGATATTGTCAATACATCAGCTATTGCTGTTTTAATGTCCTAAAAAAAATAAGTATAGAAAGGAGAAATTAAATGTCAATTAAAAGGACAATAACTCTATTATTTTTGATTTATTTATCTATCAATTTAACATTTGCACAGAGCAGTGATGAAAGGGGAAAAGGAATGACAAAATCGATATATGAATTTGTTGTAAAGGATATAAACGGAAATGATGTTGAGTTATCAACTTATAAAGATAAGGTATTATTAATTATTAATGTGGCGAGCGAGTGCGGATATACTCCTCAATATGAAGGTCTCCAATCATTATACGATAAATATAAATCCGAAGATTTTGAGATACTTGCATTTCCTTGTAATGATTTTGGTGGACAAGAACCTGGCACAAATGAGGAAATTCAAGAATTCTGCTCAGCCAATTTTGGTGTAACATTTAAGTTGTTCGATAAAATAAAAGTACTTGGTGATGAAAAAGTACCGTTATATGAAATGTTGATAAATAATCCTTCCACAGAAAATGGTGATATCAAATGGAATTTCGAGAAATTCTTAATTTCAAAAAACGGTGAAGTAGTTGCAAGATACAGAAGTGCTGTTGAACCTTTGAACGATGAAATTGTAACGGCAATTGAAACTGAATTGAAAAAGTGAATAGAAGGCAGAATTCAGAACTCAGAAGTCAGAAAACAGAATACAAAAGACATTACACAAAGCGGGATCCCTTCGGAAGAATTCAGAAGTTAGAATTTTTTGTATTGGTTTTTTATTGCATTAACCCAAAGATTTAACTTCTTTTGTAAAACTTGTTATTGTAAAATTGCCGTCTGCTTTAGCTGACGGAATAGGAATGTAGCCAAATACTTTGGACTTTTCCCGAAGAGATCACTTTGTGAAGTTCCATTAAATGACGAAAATGTAGCCTGCCTGACGGTAGTTAAGCTGAAGCTATTCTTCTTTTGTTGTTTTCACTCACCGTCGTTCAAAACCGACGGCAATTTTATTTTAATTCATAGTTATGTACAAATTTGATTGTTCTTCAGCAGACTCTAAAACCGATGGCAAATAATTCTAATGCATAATAATCCAGCATTTTGTCATTCTGTTTCAGACGAAGTCGGGGGAAGAATATCACTAAAAATAAATTGAGGTTTTCAGCAGTATTCAAATGAGATTCCTCTCTCGCTAAAATATGGCTCGCTCGGAATGAAAGTAA
>JAGFIY010000044.1 GCA_024103215.1 Melioribacteraceae bacterium
GTATCCATCTTTGGGAAAAAGCAAACGGCGAAGGAAGCACACACTTTTCAACCGAACACGAACGGAAAAGTATTTCAAAAGAGCGAACGTTCGGTGAAGACATTGTCAACAAAGAGAAAATTGAATCGATTTTGTTCGGATTAGTTGAAGAAGCGTGTCAACTTTTACGAAACGAAAATTGGCAGACTTCTACTGTTTCAATAAAACTGCGTTACTCCGATTTTGTAACGTGGACACGATCAAAATCTTTGCAGGGAACGGACGATGACAAAACAATTTACAACGTCGCGGTCGATCTATTCCGTAAAGCCTACACACGTCGTGTCGGCGTTCGGTTGATTGGAATTCATCTCGGCAAGCTTGAACATTTTACAGAGCAGGAACTTCTTTTCGAAGACGAAGAAACAATACGCAAAAGAATGGTAAGAGCCGTGATGAAAATCCGCGACAAGTTTGGGTTTGATGTAATTCATATGGGGAGGAATGTGTGAGTGATTCCAACATTGTCATTCTAAGGAGTCCGAAGGACGACGAAAGAATCTAACCTAAAAATGGAAATGGGATTCTCGCATAGCGATGCCTTCGGCATTCATCCGTTAGCCAACGGATTCAGAATGACAAACACTTGATTTTATAAAAATGCTAACACTACACATACATTCGAATTACTCTTTGCTTGAGGGAACAATTCCCATCGAAGAGCTCATTTCTTTCGCGAAGAAAGACGGGAACCGTTACGTTGTTTTAACCGATACAAACGCAATGTACGGGCTCATTCAATTCGCCAAACTCGCGCAGGAAGAAAATCTAAAACCGATACTCGGAGCATTGATTGATGATCCGGAGGACAAGAATTTATCCGCCATCTTTCTTGCAAAAAACAATACCGGCTACTCGCATCTCTGCAAGATTATAACAACACGAAAACTCAAAGAGGATTTTCGATTAACCGATTTGTTCAAAGAACCTTTGGATAATCTTTTTATTATTACTTCATCTCTCGAATTGTTGAAGAGAATTAAAATCACTCCGGTACTGAGTGAAAATTTGTTTGTTGAATTAATTATCACCGAGAAACAGAAAAGAAAAACACGCGCTCTTTATGAATTTGCAAAGACAAAGAACTTACAAATAGTTGCGACTCACCCCGCTTACTTTTTACGCAAAGAAGATTTTCTTCTGCATAAAACAGTTACCGCAATTCGGTTGAACACCACCTTAGAAAATCTCAATGAAAAAGATTTGGTTGACGAAGAGTTTTACTTAAAAACAAACGATGAGCTAAAACAGGATTGGCGCGCACTTCCCGAAGCTTTGTGGAACGCCGAACGAATTGCACAGAACTGCAACGTCGATTTGGAATTTGATAAATATAAATTCCCGATCTATCCGCTGCCGCCGGGCGAAACTGCTTTTTCATATTTGTGGAAGATTGCTTTTCACGGATTGGAAGAAAGATACAAACCGATAACCGATAAAGCAGTTAAGCGACTGCAATACGAATTAGAGGTGATTGATGAGATGGGTTTCTGCGATTACTTTTTAATTGTTTGGGATATAATCCGTGAAGCAAAAAACCGTGGAATGCTGCACGTCGGGCGCGGCTCTGCTGCAAACAGTTTGGTTTCTTACTGCCTCGGATTTACCGAAGTCGACCCGATTAAACATAATTTTTACTTCGAGAGATTTTTAAATCGCGGAAGACTGTCTCCGCCTGACGTTGATTTAGATTTTTCGTGGAAAGAGCGAGACGAAATTATAAAATATGTTTTCGATAAATACGGCTACGATCACGTTGCGATGATATCCACAACCGTAACATTCCGTGCGCGTTCGGCTTTTCGCGAGGTTGCAAAAGCATTCGGCATTTCGCAGTCCGAGATTTCGACTTACAGCAAATTCATTCCGTGGACAAGCGCAAAAAATCTTGATTCACTTTCGGAGAAATTTCCCGAAGCTAAATCACTCAAGTTCGACGCCGAACCGTGGAAAACAATTGTAAAAATTGCGTCGCAGCTTTCGCGTTATCCGCGGCACTTAAGTATTCATCCATCGGGAATTGTTATTACAGATAAACCAATAACCAACTATCTTGCGCTCGAGTTTGCCAAAAACAAAGGACTCGGTTTAATTGTAACACAACCTGATATGTATCCCATTGAAGATTACGGTCTGATAAAAGTGGACTTACTAAGTCAGCGCTCACTTGGTGTTTTTAAGGATGCCATGAATAAAATAAATAATGATTACAACTCTCAAAAAGCAAGAGTAGTAGATATCAGAGATTTTAATCAGTCATCGTAGATGTCAGATTTAAAATAAAAAAGTCCGGCAGAAGCCGGACTTAGTTATTTAACAATTTCAAAAAAGTCTTATCTATAAAACTTATATCTCAAATCTTCTATGTCTGCCTCATCCTTAAGATTTTTAAGCCATTGAGCAAAGAA
>JAGFIY010000082.1 GCA_024103215.1 Melioribacteraceae bacterium
AAGTTGAATTATCCGAAAAAGACGAAGCTGAACTCGAACGAATAAAAAAAGATATCAACAGCATTACCGAGCTTGAATATCCACCCGAGGTAATAAATAAACCTTTCTGTAAAAAATGCAGCTATTATGACCTTTGCTATATATAGAAAATATTACGTATATTAATGTCAATTATAATTGACATTTGTCTATAATAATTGACATAGGTTAATCATGATAATCCATAACGTATTGAATCAACTATTTTCATCACCCGCTGCGGTCTCTATCTTAAGAGAACTGTCTCTCAGAGCCAAAGGTGCAACCGGTCGTGAACTTGCCCGCGCTTCCGGTATTACTCATCAAGCCGCACATAATACTCTTTCCAAACTTGAGCTGCTTAACGTTGTTAATCGTGAACTTCTTGGGAACGCGCATTATTTTATTCTCAATCGTAAACACTTTCTTACAAAAAACATTGTTGAATTATTATTCCACTCAGAGAGAGAATATTCCACTTTATTATTAAACAAAATTAAAAATACTGTTGGAAAATATGCCGTCAGCGTTTTACTCTTCGGTAGTGTTGTTCGCCGCGAGGAAACTGTCGAAAGTGATCTCGATATTTGTATTATTTACACAAACAATAAAAAATCAATCGAAGAAATAATTAGTCTGCTTAGAGAAGAACTATTCGAACAGTTCGGTGTTACACTTGCTCCTTATTACATTACTAAAACCAACTTTATAAAAAAGTACAAAGCAGACAAATCACCCGTAAGTGAAATCGTTAAAGAAGGTAAATTAATTTTCGGTACACCAATTAATAGGATTATTTATGGTAAAAAAAGTACCCCGCAAAAAGTATGATTCTGCTAAATACTCAAACTTCCTTAAAGTAGCAGATAACTTTTCTCAAGCTGCCGATATCGCCGCCGAATTTGAATATTATAACGCAGCCGGTGTTCTCATAATTCATTCGGCTATTGCTCTCGCCGACTCCGTAACTATTCGTTTTTCTTCCGTTAAATGTACTGGCGAAAATCACTATGAAGTAATTAAACTTCTTCAAGAATCTGTTGCGGATTCAAAATCCACAGCTAAAGCCCTAACTCATTTCGAAAAATTAATCGACCATAAAAACGCAGTTTCATATCAAGGGGAAGTCTACCAGCAAAAGGATATAACGATTCTCCTAAAGCACTTTTATAGGTTTGAAAAATGGGTTAAATCTTTAATTGGCTAAAAAAATGTATAAAAGAAAAAGGATTAACTAAACTTTAATTATGAAAAGAAATTACTATATATTCAGCAGTGGTAAACTAATTCGTAGACAAAACACACTTTATTTTGAACCAGGGGAAGCGTCTGAACCGGAAGATACTCCTACTTCAGAAGAAACTGAAATTGAAATTGAGGATAATTCGGTTTCTGATCAAGAGGATGAAATTCAAGAACCTAAAAAACTCCCTCGCAAACCTTTGCCGGTTGAAGATATTGAAGCTCTTTATTGTTTTAGTGAGCTTCGGTTTAACACAAAGTTCCTAAACTTTCTTTCCCAATCGAATATTATTCTGCATCTGTTTAACTATTACGGATACTACACTGGCAGCTTTTATCCACGTGAGCCCTTTGTCTCCGGAAACTTACTCATCAAACAAGTTAATGCGTATACCGATTCTGCAAATAGAGTTGACATAGCACAAAGATTTGTTGCCGGCGCAGCTCAGAATATTAGAATGAATCTGAAATATTACGATAATCGGGGGAAAGATATGTCGCCATTCCTTCCGAAAATTGATGAACTAATAAAAAAAATCAAAGATACAAGTGATGTGCAGGAACTAATGGGAATCGAGGGAAATATTCGTTCTATCTACTATGTGACATGGAATCTTATCATAGATGAGCCGATTGATTTCTCAAAACGAATTAAGCGACCCCCGTCTAATCCTATTAACGCACTTATTTCTTTCGGTAATTCGCTGGTTTATACAAGCGTATTATCGGAAATATATAAAACTCAACTTAACCCCCTGATAAGTTTTTTGCATGAACCAGGTGAGAGAAGATTTTCGCTTGCGCTTGATTTGGCTGAAATTTTCAAACCGCTGCTTGCCGATAGAATTATTTTCTCGTTGCTGAACAAAAAGAAATTACAAGACAAGCATTTCGACAAAGAATTAAACAACTGTTATCTTAATGAAACCGGCAGGAAAATTTATTTAAGAGAATTTGATGAAAAATTAAAAACAACAATAAAACATCGGGATCTAAAAAAGTCTGTTAGCTATAGGCATTTGATGCGCTTGGAATGCTATAAACTTGTAAAACACATTTTAGGAGAAAAAAAATACGAGCCTTTCAAAATATGGTGGTGAACAAAATTAAGTGGGAGATATTATATGTACTTAATAGTTGTATACGATGCTGCTCCAAAACGTGGAACAAAATTATTGAAATTCCTTCGCACACATTTAATGTGGATACAAAATTCGGTCTTCGAAGGAGAAGTTACAAAAGCACAATTTGAGATCATCAAAAAAGGTATTAAAGATATTATCAATAAAGAGAAAGATTCAGTAATTTACTACAGATTTGATTCAATGAATTACTCGGAAAGAAACGTTATAGGAATTGAAAGAAATGAAATTGACTCATTTATTTAATTCAAGGTCCATATCATACTTTCTTCTTTTTGCTTGACTTATCGTCGTACCCCCGTTAAATTTGCATTATTATACGTCGACAATACCAGTTGCCCAAAAAGTTGCGTTTTTCGACTAGAATAGCCCGTATTT